>NZ_CP060092.1:4247500-4547500 GCF_014217335.1 Teredinibacter purpureus
ATTAGAGATGGAGTAGTTCATATTGGCAATACCGCCCTCGTACATCAAATCAACGATTAACTTAAGTTCGTGCAAACATTCAAAATAAGCCATTTCGGGCGCATAACCCGCTTCAGTCAAGGTTTCAAAGCCCATTTTAACCAATTCAACAGCACCACCGCATAATACAGCCTGCTCACCGAATAGATCCGTTTCCGTTTCATCTTTAAAGGTTGTCTCGATAATACCACTGCGACCACCGCCAACACCTGAAGCATATGACAAAGCCACGCCTTTAGCACTACCAGAAGCATCTTGGTGAATGGCTATCAAATCAGGGATGCCGCCGCCTTTAACGAATTCAGAGCGCACCGTGTGACCCGGTGCTTTAGGTGCGACCATGATTACATCCAAGTCTGCGCGTGGCACAACCTGATTGTAATGAATAGCAAAACCATGAGCGAAAGCTAAGGTAGCGCCCTGCTTCAAGTTAGGTTCGATTTCTTCTTTATATAGCTGAGACTGAAATTCATCAGGAGTCAAAATCATAATGATATCAGCAGCTGCAACGGCAGTCGGAACGTCCGTTACTTTGAGGCCGTGCGCCTCTGCCTTGGCAATTGAAGTTGAGCCAGGGCGCAAGCCGACTGTTACATCCACACCGGAATCATTCAAGTTACAGGCATGGGCATGCCCCTGTGAACCGTAACCGATAATGGCTACTTTTTTCCCTTGGATAATAGAAAGATCACAATCTTTATCGTAATAAACTTGCATGGTAAAACCTCGTAATACTGTGAATGGTGGAGAGAACAGACCTAAAGCCCATTAATAACGCGCAGTCTAAGGTATTGCCTACATTACGTAAAATGATATATTTGCAATACTTTATTGCAAATATTGAAATCACGGGTAATGTAATGGAAACTCAAAAACTGCAACAATTCGCTGCACTCGCGGAGCTAAAACACTTTAACCGTGCTGCTGAACGATGCCATATCAGCCCATCAACGCTCACTCGCACTATCCAGTCAATGGAGCAGGAGCTACAAGCAAAGCTATTTGAACGCAACAACCGATCAGTAGCCTTAACGCCTCAAGGTAAATTATTTTTACGTTACGCTAGAGAAATGCTTCAGCAGTGGGAAACACTACGCCACAGGATGTTAAGCGAAAACGATTCTCTAAGCGGAGCAATCAGTATTTACTGTTCGGTTACCGCCAGCTATAGCTTCCTATACGACATATTGACGGATTTCCGACAATTACACCCCAGAATAGAAATTCGCCTACACACCGGTGACCCCGCAGATGCGCTAGAACGAGTGCTCGCCGGCAGGGAAGATATTGCTATCGCCGCTAAACCCGAACGCTTACCGACTGACGTTAGCTTTAAAAGCTTTGCCCGCTCACCGTTAGTCTTTATTGCGCCTACAGACGATGCCCTTTTGACCGAGATAGTCTCCCAGAACCCTGCAGATTTTTGGCAACACTTACCCCTTATAATTTCAGAACGCGGCATTGCACGTGAACGATTAGATCATTGGTTTCGAGAACAGCAACTCAATGCCAGTATCTACGCGCAAGTATCAGGTAACGAAGCTCTCGTTAGCATGGTAAGCCTAGGATTTGGGGTGGGCTTAGTGCCCAAAATTGTTGTCGATAACAGCCCTCTCTCCGAAAAAGTAAAACTGTTTGAACAACAAATAGAAATAGAAGCTTATGAGGTGGGCGTCTGCGTGTTAGAGCGCCGGCTCAAGAGCCCATTAGTAAAAGCGTTTTGGGAGAAGATTTAAGCACTCAAACCAAGCTGAGCGCCAATTATGCGCTCCCCTTGGTTTGAGTAGGTTATGGCTATCAATGCAGATGCTTACCAACAAAATTAATAATAGCCTCTGCCGCGGCTACTCGCTCTTCACCCTCCATTAAGCTATGGTCACCTTTTTTAAACGTTATCATCTCTACGTCTTTACCTGCTTTTTTCAACCGAGAACGCATAACCTCAGATTGCTTGATAGGCACAACCTTATCTCGACCGCCGCCAATTAGTAATACCGGGGCCTGGAAGGCTTCTGCCGAAAACGCTGGGGAAACATTCTTTAACGTTTGTTTATCGGCTTTGCCATCCGCCATCGCACGTTCCCAATAATTGACGACCCAATGATCCCTACCATATTCACTTTTTTCATTTTTCAGCATTCGGGGCAAATCACTCACCCCATTAACCGAGACAACACATTGATACAGGTCCGGCGTATAAGCGCCTCCCGCTAGTGCCGCAAAACCGCCGTAACTCCAACCAACAATACAAACCCGGTTGGGGTCAACAATCCCTTTCTTGACTAAATTGGCCACACCATCGGTTATATCGCTTTGCATTTTCTTTCCCCACTCGCCATAACCCGCACGAAGGTGGTCACCACCAAAACCCTCCGATCCGCGGAATTGGGGTTGAACGACTAAGTAACCACGGCTTGCTAACAGTTGTGCGAGCCAATCAAAACTGATCCGATCATACGATGCCGGCCCCCCGTGAGGCATAATGACTGCAGGAAGATTTTTAAGGCCATCGACTTGCATTTTCGGTAGCGTTAACAATGTAGGAATCTTTAGACCGTCCTCTGCATAATAGGCATAGGACGCAATTGGATTGATGTCCTCCACCGTAATTTGGGGCCTAGACGACGCAATAAACTGCATACTCCCATCGGCCTGATAGGTATAATAATCGCCCGGTATTTGGGTACCCTCAACAAAAACCATTACGTTTTTCCAGTCAGCTGTCCAACTATTTATCCAGACAGAATGGTCTAAAAATTTATCCAACAAAGACTGTACGAGCTTATCAGTATCCTCATCAAACATTTTATAGCTAGGCGTAAAACCTGAATAACGAACACCATACACAACTCGGTTAACGTCGGTAATTAACCCTTCTATGTCCTTATCGGGCCGATTTAAATTCGTTGACTGAAAAGACCCGTCCGCCAAAGACATTAAATAGTAGCCCGTTCTGCCGCTTTCACTGCTTTCGTCCAACACCACTAGATGTTTACCGTCTGCGGTTATACCCAAAACGCTAAACGCCAACATTGATGATTCAATTTCATAGACCACGCGCCAACTACGTCCGTCTGGAACCAATATTTGATGCTTATTGTTACGATTATTGTAACGTTCCTGCGCAACGACCTCTCCCGCACTATTAACAAAATAATCCAAAGCGGACCGATTACCTGTTTCTACTACCTTTAATTTTCGCGGGTTATCCAACCGAACCTTTACCAACGCGTAATTTGGTGCTTGATCGTCTTTATCTTTACCAACATAAGCAGGCATAAACGCGAATTTTTTATCGGGCGACAAACCTACAATACTACCCAGACCCGTTTGGCCAAGATGGATTTTATGGCCTGGCGTAAGAAGCTGCTTGAACTTTCCCGTATGAATATCCAAAATAAAAGCCGAGCTCACATTATGAGTACCGCGATACCCGTCAATTTTACGGTAAGAAGACATGACCAAAATCAACTCATGATCGCTGATAAAGTAAATATACTTCGGCAAGATGTCACTAACATCCGCTGTGTGAATAAGCTTATTTTCAGCGATCGAATAGACCACCAAATAATCATTACCGCTACTAACTTTCCGGAAAGCTATCAGCTCTCCATCAGGTGACATTCGCATCATGCTAGCAACCGGCAATGCACCATAATCCGCAACGGTGGGCACTGCCAAACTAACGGGAGCCAAACACAGCCATGCGACCAAACAACCCATCATTGACACCCGCACAAAGATCACACGAGTATTACGCCTAAGCTTCATTGCACCCTCCTTTTGTAAAAATTGACTTTCGGCCACTTGTATACAGCAAATGGCGCGATAAAAGCATTCCTAAATATCATATCAAATGTCATTATCTCCACTTCAAATTATAAGGGAGACAGAGATCATTGCCCACTCCTCCTTTACTAGCACGTACTGCCTAATTCTTATTCAGCGAGATGAACTACGCTAAAAGGTATGTGAGCACATGATTCGGAGCACCCTATGAATTCCTCCCAGAGCAGGTACGAGAATGGAATATGGCAACCACCGCTTGCACCGAACAAACACGCGCAACTCGTAACTGTTTTTGGCAGCCACTCTCGTTATAGCGAAGGTTTTCAGCACATTAAAACGGCCTTCCCCAATGCTGAGATTATTGGCTGTACAACATCGGGCGAAATTGTAGGCGCAGAAATTTATGACGATACCCTATGCCTTACCGCACTAGAATTTGTTCACGCCAAGATCTCGGTTGCAACCGTCTGTATTCACCAACGAACGCTCGAAGCCGCTATCAATACGCTGGCATCAAACACGACAGGCGAAGATTTGAAATATCTACTGGTTCTTTCCGACGGGCAACTCATTAATGGCTCCCAGCTAGTAGAGGGCCTTAAGGCCTATTTCCCTAACGATCTACTCATCACCGGAGGTCTGGCTGGCGACGGAACCCGATTTGAACACACAACCGTTTGGCATAATGACGATAGTGGTTCTGGTAAGATATTAACCTGCGCCTTTTATGGAAAAGAACTAATTGTGGGGCACGGCTCTATGGGTGGCTGGGATCCCTTCGGCCCCGAGCGTGAGATAACGCGATCACGGGATAATATCTTACTCGAACTCGACCACAAACCCGCTCTTCAGCTCTATAAAACATATTTAGGCGATCACGCAAAGAACCTTCCTTCCTCGGCTCTGCTATACCCGCTTCTCATAACTAAACACGGGGAAGACGAAGCCATTATTCGTACCATTTTAAATATCGACGAAAATAATAGCTCAATGATTTTCGCCGGCGACATGCCCAAAGGCGCGACCGCGCAATTAATGCGAGCCAATTTCGACCGACTTATTGATGGCGCAGAAGCCGCAGCCGAAACGGCACTGAAAGCACTGTTGACACAAAAGGAGCACGGATTAGTGCTCATGATATCCTGTGTGGGACGAAGACTCGTACTTAATCAGCGGACCGAAGAAGAGCTAGAGGCCGTTGCCGAAATTTTTGGTGATAACTGGTCATACACTGGCTTTTATTCTTATGGCGAAATAGCACCATTAATGGCTGGATCGCCATGTATGCTACACAATCAAACAATGACCATTACAACGATAACTGAGCGTAATGCATAAGCTCTTAAACCGATTAATTCGAAAGAATGTCGCACCCGATCTAAATTTGCAGCCCTTGCAACCGTTACTCGAAGCTATCTCTGCGGCTTTCGAACAATGTGACGACGATCGAGTAATGCTGGAGCAATCATTAACTCTCACCTCCGATGAACTCAACGAAATCAACCGTGCGCTTCGTGCAAAGCTTGGCGATGTCCAACACTATAGAGAAGAAATTGAAATTGCGTTAAGCAAGCAAAATGCACTTCTAGATGCAAGTCAAGAGGCCGTATTCGCCTTTAAACCAGGGGGGGCTCTAGACAGAATAAACCGAACGGCCACCGAATTTATGGGCCTTTCTCGCGAGGTTATGTTAAAAAACTCAGGTGAAGAAAATTTAAAACAGATGAAAAATCGACTGCTTCATCCTGAAAAGTTTGATCGTTACATTGAAAAACTAAAAGAAGACCCAAGACAAACATTAAAAGGTGAATTCGAATCGAAAGAGCATCGTTTCTTTCAGTTTTACACCATTGCTGAAACACTAGAAGGAGAATATATTGGTCGCGTATGGTGCATTCGAGATATCACCGAGATGCAACAACACCAAGACCAACTCACTTACCACGCCAATCATGACTCCCTTACGGGGCTCCCCAATCGGTTATCCCTATCCGAATCGCTTAGTCACGCACTAGAATTAGCTAAACGCCACCACAGCAAAGTCGCTGTACTATTTATTGATCTCGATGACTTTAAAAAAATAAACGATACTGCAGGGCATGAAGAAGGTGACATTTTTCTCTACAACGTATCTAGAAAAATTAAACATGCGCTAAGAGACGCTGACATACTAGGGCGATTAGGCGGTGATGAATTCTTAATCATTCTTGAAGACTTCACCAATTTACATCAGTTATCAGCAATACATCGCCGAATTTTAGCCGCCTTTGAAGAGCTGTTTATTATTAAAGGGAGTAGCTATAGCATTACTTGCAGCATAGGGATGAGTACCTACCCCAATGATGGTGATGAACCAAAAGAACTCATACGAAAAGCCGATATGGCCATGTATCAAGCAAAACGTAACGGAAAAAATCAGATTTATTTTTATGATGAAAGTTTAGAGCGGAAAGCGATTGATAAAGTTTCCATCGAATACCGGCTTAAACAGGCCATAAGTCAACGTGAATTTATACTCCACTATCAACCCAAAATAAGTCTTTCTACAGGTTTTCTGGAGGGCGTTGAAGCGCTTGTTCGATGGCAACCAAAGGATGAAGCGCTAAAATACCCAGATGCTTTTATCCGTACTGCAGAAGATATGGGGTTAATCACACAAATAACGCAACAAGTTATAGAAATGGTATGTCAGCAAATAAATCTATGGCGAACTACAGCTCTCAACAATACGACGGTTAGCATTAACTTTTCGGCACTCGACTTTTCCAACGCTAAATTCATCGATCGCGCCTCCGCCCTAATCTCCGAGAAAAATATTCGGCATGGCGCCATCGAATTTGAACTTACAGAATCTGCACTTTTTGATGACATAGAGTACGTCAAACGCATTCTAGCTCGATTCAAAAAGCAAGGAATAAAAGTATCCATTGACGATTTCGGTACGGGTTACTCTTCGTTTGGCTATTTACAGGATTTGGATATCGATTTCTTAAAAATTGATAAGAGTTTTGTTAAAGACTTACAACACAATGAAAAATCTCGCGCAATTGTTAAAAGTATAGTGAATATCGGCAACAACTTGGGCTTTCAAGTTGTTGCCGAAGGTATAGAATCCGCCGTAGAATTTCGATTACTGAATGAAATGGGGTGTCATATAGGGCAAGGTTATTTTATGAGCAGGCCAGTCCCCGCCGATCTTTTACCCGAATTTATTAAGCAATTACCCATAAGAACAACCGACTGAATTCAACAACACCTGTGTCGGAGCGCACTCAATTATTTTCACCTAGTGGTGAAAATAAACCATCACCAAAACTAACGCTCGCCTGAACACACCACACACTAATACCGTCCATTCCATCAAGAAGACTAGAGGTAACCGGCACAACAACTGTAGCGTCGGTTTGAGGCTGTTCGTACATATTGTCTCCTAGCGCCGCACCATTGGTATAGTCACCGGCTTGTCCTGAGTAAAGGAAGACATCGGGTAAACCACCCCCGTCAAAATTAAAATGCGTCAATAACATCGTGCAATCATCAACAATTAAAGCCGTGCCACTAACCCCATGAGCAACATTATCCAGTACAGCAATCTCACCAACTCGCGCATGATTAGCCGTACAACCCGCTTCAGCTCCAAAATTAGTCGCTAAATGCTGCAATGCTACTACTCGACTCGGCAAGACACCCATTACGGCTCCACTATTGGCCACTAAATTCGCAACGCTATCATCAAAGGTCGACGCGCTAAAGTCCACGGACATTCCTGTCGCTTGAGTATGAGCTTGAGCGGAAATACTGATACCGTTTGTGGCATCACCATCCTCGTCTAACGCTTGTAGCAACCGCGCAATATTCGCCGCTACCGTACCATCAACATCGCTGGCCCCTGCTAACGTAAATGGTGTGATTTCTGCGGCTGCGGTTACCGTTGCCAACACCATATCACCAACCGAAAACGCAATACTTTCACCTTCCTGATAACTAAATGTTCCATTAGCGTCCGTTGTGCCGCTCACGCTCTCTGTTTCAAAGTTTAAGCCTTGTACGGCGCTGTCTTTAAACACGCCTTCCAGTAATTGCGCCGCGACGGAAGAAGAAGAAGAAGAACTGGATGATGAGCTTAAGGAGGAGGAACTTGCATTATCCTCAGGCGTTGTGCTATTGCCGCCCCCTCCACATGCGACAACAAAAGGTAATACTACACAGGTAAACCATAATATTTTCATCTGATAACCAGCCTCTCTATCTATTAAATGGCAAGCGATATGCATTGGCATGTGCGTAATCACCCTTTGAATTAAAGGATTAAACCCTTAAAGCTAACCTATAACGACCGCCTAAACCTAGAATAAGTTCAATCAGTATCAATACCCATTCGCACGGCAGCGAACATATACAATTGTAACGTTACATGAATCCCCTCGTGCTAGAGATATAGAGTTTCCCCCAACGGAAGGACGAAATAATCACGATAATGCGCAAAACGCTCCGTCTGCACAGGCTTTACCATAATTTTACGCATTCATAAGATCCTCGTAGTCCATTGCCAACTCTTTTTTATAACAAGTTCGTTACGCTAGCACTGCCGTTGGCGCTATCGTCCACAAATCACACATCAACCATGCAGCCCCTAGGCTATAGTTAACCAATTGAGCTAACGTAACGAGCGCCTATTATGCAATCAGCCCCTCTACACTCCACCGAACATCAGCGCTTAGCAACTCTGCTGAATTATGAGGTGCTCGATACCGAAGACGAACGAGCGTTTAATGAATTAACCGAGTTAGCGAGCACAATTTGTGGCACCCCTATTTCATTGATTAGTTTGGTGGACGATCACCGGCAATGGTTTAAATCAAAAGTAGGGCTTAAAGCAAATGAAACGCCCCGCAGTATCGCGTTTTGTACACATGCAATTTTACAGGATGAGGTGTTTGAGGTGAACAATGCTCTCGAAGATCCTCGCTTTTTCGACAACCCACTGGTAACCGGAGACCCTGATATTCGCTTTTATGCCGGCGCGCCTCTCGTCGCTCCCGACGGAAGCCCCATAGGCACTCTTTGTGTTATTGATAAAGAACCGCGTAAGCTCGACGCAAGCCAGTTAAGAGCACTGACTATTTTGTCTGCGCAGGTGATTGGTCAGATGGAACTACGATTACACAATAGGCGGCTCGACCGTATTCACCGCGAACAACAAACATTGTTCGCAACCTTAGCCCATGATTTACGCACGCCATTTAACGGTATTCTGGGGCTATCAAAACATCTTTCTAGAAAAGCCGAAACGCTCTCGCCCGCTCGTATCACACAATTGGCTCATGGCGTTCTATCGTCATCTTTACAGGTATACCAACTATTAGACGAACTTTTGCAATGGTCCGCTAGCCGCTATTCGTCAAAATCGTCTCATCTATCCATTCAACCTTTACTCCCGTTAATAGAACGCAGCACCGAACTCTACATTGACACGATGGCCCTTAAAAATATCACCTTTAACTGTAACGTAAAGAGTGACCTTTCTGTTTGTGCAGATGCAACATTAACGAAAACCATTATTCGCAATCTTTTAGCCAACGCCATTAAATTTACACCCGAAAATTTAAGTATTGATATCTCGGCAGAGCCAAACGATAGTTTTGTTGAAATACGTGTATCCAATAATGGAAGCTTAATACCGGAAGACACCCGAAAAAATTTATTCTCTCAAACCGTGGCTAGCGAAAAAGGCACGATGGGAGAGACGGGTAATGGTTTAGGCCTTAAGTTAATGCAAGAATTTGTCGAAACCCAAGGCGGAAAGATTTGGTTAGAACAGAATGAACCTGACACTAATACATTTTGCTTTACCCTACAGCACCCATCATCAACTACTGGAATCGTTTAACATCATTCGAAAAGGCGTAACCGCTCAATCAAACACGAGCTTTTCCTCTATAACTATGGGTAATCACTGTTCATAAAAATGAAGGGATAATGCAACGGAGAGGATTGAACTAAATTGGATAAGAAAGGAAGACGGTAGCTTAGTCCGTACGAGGATAACGTTAACGACAGAGAAGACGGGACGCCTCAGCACGAGCGCCCCACAACGTAATTATAAGCTTAGAACTTTTTCGCCACGACCAATTCCCGATACACCGGACCGTACCACTTCCAATATAGCGGCTTCGCCCACGGCTTGATAGAACGCATCGAGTTTATCACTCGCACCGGTCAATTGGATGGTGTAGACCGAAGCAGTAACATCAATAATTTGACCCCGAAAAATATCAACGCATCGCTTAACTTCTGCACGCTGAGCACCCGTAGCGCGAACTTTTATCATCATGAGTTCACGTTCAATATGCGCACCTTCGGTAAGGTCAACCAATTTTACAACATCAACCAAACGATTAAGGTGTTTGGTGATTTGCTCAATTTTATGATCGTTGCCAATTGTGGTTAGCGTTAGTCGAGATAAAGTTTCATCTTCTGTAGGTGCGACCGTTAATGTTTCGATGTTATACCCGCGTTGCGAAAATAAACCAACAACCCGAGAGAGTGCACCGGGCTCATTTTCCATTAACAGCGATATTATTCTTTTCATTACGTTCGCTCCGTTTTACTCAGCCACATATCACGCATTGAGCCATTTGGGGCCACCTGCATTGGGTAGACATGCTCTTTTGGATCAACATATATATCCATAAACACGCACTTATCTTTCATGGCAAAACATTCTTCCATTTTGGCTTTAAGCTCAGAACGCTTCGTCACTTTCATGCCTACATGGCCATAAGCTTCCATGAGTTTCACGAAATCGGGCAAGGAATCTTCATACAAGCTTTCGGAGTAACGGCTATCGTATTGCATATCTTGCCATTGCTTAACCATGCCTAACGCTTGGTTGTTCACGCAGATAATTTTAAGCGGCAAGCTATATTGCGTACAGGTTGAAAGTTCCTGAATACACATTTGAATACTGCCTTCACCCGTTACACAGGCAACAGTGGCATCGCGATGGGCCATTTGAACGCCCATGGCGGCGGGCAGCCCAAACCCCATGGTGCCCAAACCACCAGAGTTGATCCAACGACGAGGTTGATCAAACTGATAGTATTGCGCACTGAACATTTGGTGCTGGCCCACATCTGACGTTACGTAAGCATCACCTTTCGTCACTTCAAATAACGTCCGTATCACTTCCTGTGGCATTAGCATGTCACCGGTGGTGTCGTAGCGAGGCGTCTCTATAATGCTGTAACGGTTGCGCCACTCTTCAATTTCGCTCCACCATGTCTCAAGCGCTTTTGCATCGGGACGATCAGGCGTATCTTTGATGAGCTCAAGCATTTCATCTAAGACCGAATCAACAGGGCCCACAATAGGCACATCAGCCGTTACAGTTTTGGAAATTGACGCTGGATCAATATCGATATGAATGATTTTTGCTGAAGGGCAAAACTTATCCGGCGTATTGGTAACTCGATCGTCAAACCGAGCACCTACCGCTAAGATTACATCGGCGTGGTGCATAGCGGTATTCGCTTCTACCGTACCGTGCATACCCAACATACCGAGAAACTGACGATCAGTACCGGGATAGCCGCCCAGCCCCATAAGCGTATTCGTCACGGGCGTATTTAACATGCGCGCTATTTCTGTCAATTGAGGGGCAGCGTTGCCCTGTACCACGCCGCCACCGGCATAAATAATCGGACGGCGAGCTTGTAGCATTAATTGAACGGCTTTCTTAATTTGGCCGGTATGCCCTTTGCTCGCAGGCGTATAGGAGCGCAACTTAACTTTTTCTGGGTAATGATAATCAAATTTATCAACAGGGTTGGTCAAGTCTTTCGGCACATCAATCACCACTGGACCAGGGCGGCCCGTGGATGCGATATAAAACGCTTTTTTAACAGTTTCTGCGATTTCGCTTTGATGCTTAATAAGAAAGCTGTGCTTAACAATGGGGCGAGACACGCCAACCATATCCGTTTCCTGGAAGGCATCTTCACCAATCTTGTCCGACGCTACCTGACCGGAGATAACCACCATAGGAATAGAATCCATGTAGGCTGTCGCGATACCGGTGATGGCATTCGTGGCACCAGGGCCCGAGGTCACTAAAACGACACCCGTTCTCCCTGTAGATCGCGCGTAGCCATCAGCAGCATGTGTCGCTGATTGCTCGTGACGAACAAGAATATGTTTAACGTCTTTTTGGCGAAAAATTGCGTCATAGATGTGTAACGCGGCACCACCAGGGTAGCCAAATACACAATCAACGCCTTCATCTGCCAGAGATCTTAATAGGATGTCTCCACCGGAGAGCTTTTCCACTTGTTTATCCTCTCGATTAATTCAATCGTTCAAATGATGAAAGTGTTCAGCGTTACCATAGTAATGGCAGGCTGATCGTAAATTTATTAGTGCTGGGAATCACAAAAAAGTGCTTACTTCGCGAATGAAGTACAGCGGATCCCTGAAGCTGAACAGTAATCGGCGACCTCTATTATCTTCAGTCTGATAACGGACGTCTAAGGGGGAATGCTCCCTCTTTGATCGTATTCAAATTATGCGTTGTTATTCCGGTGTCGCTTCGATCTAATCGTTGCTCACTCGCCACATTTTACTGGCTAGTTTTACACTGGTAGGGAGTATCGATAGCACTCCCTCGCACTTCAGGATGGTCAGACATGCGGTTGGCATGCCTGTGGTAGGGAAGCATCGAGGTTTTCGATACTCTACGGGCCATCTGGCGAAGGGCTAATTGTGGCAAGATACCCTGTAAAGTCAAGGCTGCAAGCCGATTAACTCACTCTTTACGGTTGTTTGGCCATAATGCCCCCACAAAGACTAAGAGGTTAACACTGTGAAAGTATTATTTATTGGCGGTACGGGCAATATCAGCACACCTTCAAGTAAACTGGCGATTGAGCAAGGGATTGAGTTATGGCACATCAACCGAGGACTTTCGCCCGCAATAGCCGGTGTAAAGACACTGCAATGTGACATTAACGATACCGAAAAGTTACGCACCCTTCTGGCGTCACACCAATGGGATTGCGTCGTCAATTGGATTGCATTCACCCCCGTCGATGTCCTCCGCGATATTGAACTGTTCCTCGGTAAAACGGCACAATATATTTTTATTAGTTCCGCTTCGTGCTACGAGTCACCGCCCTCATCGCCTTTTATTACTGAGTCTACTCCATTGAACAATCCGTTCTGGCAATACTCTCGCGATAAAATTGCTTGCGAACACGCGCTTATGGAGGCCTATAGCACCCAAGGTTTTCCGGCGACCATCGTTCGACCATCGCATACCTATTCCACCGTTATCCCTATCGCTATTGGCGGCTGGACGGAGTACACCGCTATCGATCGAATCAAGCGAGGGCTGCCGGTGGTCGTGCATGGCGACGGCTCTTCTCTATGGGTGCTCACGCACGCAGATGATTTTGCACGCGGCTTCCTTGGTTTAATTGGCAACAAAGCCAGCCTCGGCGAGGCCTATCATTTAACCTCTGACGAAGTGCTAACATGGAATCAAATCTATCAACACATTGGTTTGGCCGTTGGGGTGGAACCTACGCTGGTGCACGTTACGTCTGACACTATTTGCCGCTTCGATAGCGAATATGTTGGAAGCCTATTAGGCGACAAAGCCGCCAGCGTTATTTTCGATAACCGTAAAATTAAGCAGCTATTACCACACTTTCAATGCACTATCCCCTTCGCCCAAGGCATAACGCAGACGCTTCAATGGTTTGAAGATGATTCCGCACGGCAGGTTATTAACACGCAAGATAACCATTTAATGGACACACTAATTGCTCGAGAATTGTCTCAACTCCCATAATCGAGACCGCTTGACGCCCAACGCTTGATGACGGAGCACGCAGTGTTCTAAACTTCAGGTAATCATGCATAAATCAGATGGGGGCCGTGTAAACGGCAAGACACAATGATTACAACGATTTTAAGCACGCTAACGCCCGCAACGCTAGGCGCAAGAACAATAGGTCGTGCCGTTAGTCTGGCTACGGCACTCGCTCTTTGCGGCCACATTAGCGGCAGTCACGCAGAAGACTATTACCGTTGGGTAAACGACGATGGCGTAACGCATTATGGTTCAACACCACCACAAGGCGTTGAGGCCGTAAAAGTGAAAACCTACGGCGGACAAAACACAGCAGCGCCTAGCGAATCTGACGAAGCCGCCTCCGAAACCGAAGACTTGTCGCTAGACGATGAAAACCTTCCTCCCGAAGAGCGAGAACGTCGACGTAAATTGGCCGATAAACAACGAAAGATTTGCGATGATGAAAAATCTCGCCTTAGCGTACTTGAAAAGAACGGCCGTATTCGAATGAAAGAACAAGATGGTTCATACCGCTATATGACTCAAACCGAGATTCAAGCCGAGATTGCCACCTCCAAAAACATCATGAAAGACGTTTGTACTCCTTAATTTTGCCCCTTAAAGAGCAAGCCCCTAATATTCTCGGTATAACACCGGTGATGTAGGGGCCAACATTCCTAGTCATTTCTCTTCATTACTCTACAGAAATCGCACAACGCCATCGGATAATTGCGCCGTTATGGTACTGCCAGGCTGAAATTTACCCGCCAATACATCTTGCGCCAAAGGGTTCTCTATCAATTGCTGAATAGCACGCTTTAACGGTCTCGCACCGTATACGGGGTCGAACCCAGCATTTGCGATATGCTCCATAACAACGTCATCAATGTTCAGCGTTAGCTCTCGATCTAAAAGGCGCTTACGTAAGATACTTAATTGGATATCGGCGATACCCCTAATTTGCGCCTTTGCTAGCGGGTGGAAAACAACCAACTCGTCAATACGGTTGATAAACTCAGGCCGAAAATGGCCCGCAACCACCTCCATAACCGCATCTTTCATTGCTTGGTATTTATGTTCGTTCTGGCCTTCGTCTTCTTGTCGGGACCCGTCGAAATTTAGGCTATCGAACGCCTTATTTTCTGCAATTTCTTGAATGGCGGCCGACCCCAAGTTAGAAGTCATTACGACGACAGTATTACGGAAATCTACGGTTCGCCCGTGCCCGTCGGTTAAACGGCCATCCTCGAGAACCTGTAATAATATATTGAAAACATCAGGGTGTGCTTTTTCCACCTCATCAAGCAACAGCAGCGCATAGGGCTTACGGCGTACCGCCTCTGTTAAATAGCCACCCTCTTCGTAACCCACATAACCAGGAGGAGCACCAATTAAACGAGCAACGGAATGTTTCTCCATAAACTCAGACATATCAATACGCACCATCGCATCCTGGCTATCAAACAAGAATTCTGAGAGTGCTTTACACAATTCTGTTTTACCGACCCCCGTGGGGCCCAAAAATAGAAAAGAACCATTTGGCCTATTCGGATCAGACAAGCCCGCCCGTGAACGCCGGACAGCATTCGCTACTGCGCTCACCGCCTCTTGCTGGCCAATAACACGCTCATGTAATTCGGCTTCCATGCGCAATAATTTATCCCGTTCACCTTCAAGCATTTTTGAAACAGGAATACCCGTCCACTTGGAGACTACTTCCGCAATTTCTTCATCCGTAACTTTATTGCGCAACAATTTCATTTCTTGCATTTCAGCTTGAGCGGCCATGTCGAGCTGTTTTTCCAGTTCAGGAATAATGCCATATTGCAATTCCGACATTCGCCCAAGATCACTGGCGCGCCTTGCGGCCTCCAAATCTAATCGCGCCTGTTCCAAATTACTTTTAATCTCTTGCGAACCTTGTAACGCGGCTTTTTCGGCACGCCAGATTTCGTCTAGATCGGAATAGGACCGTTCTACTTTTTCTATCTGTTCGTTGATAATAATTAATCGTTTTTTTGCTGCTTCATCGTCATCTTTCTTAACGGCCTCACCTTCTATTTTTAGCTGAATTAAACGTCGTTCTAACCGATCCATTTGTTCAGGCTTGGAATCTATCTCCATGCGAATACGGCTACCGGCTTCGTCAATCAAGTCAATGGCTTTATCGGGCAGCTGTCGATCAGTTATATACCGTTGCGATAATTTTGCTGCGGCAATAATGGCAGAATCTGAAATGTCGACAGCATGATGTAATTCGTACCGCTCTTTCAAGCCTCGCAATATGGCAATAGTATCTTCTTCACTCGGCTCCTCTACCAAAACCTTCTGAAAACGGCGCTCTAACGCCGCGTCTTTTTCTATGTATTGCCGGTATTCATCTAAGGTGGTTGCACCTACGCAATGTAATTCGCCACGCGCAAGTGCAGGTTTTAACATGTTGCCCGCATCAAGTGCGCCCTCGCCTTTGCCTGCGCCCACCATCGTATGCAGCTCGTCAATAAAAAGAATAATACGACTTTCTTGTTTGCCCAGCTCATTCAGCAAAGATTTTAACCGTTCTTCAAATTCCCCTCGAAATTTCGCACCGGCCAACAATGAACCTAAATCTAAGGATAATAACCGTTTATGTTTTAATCCTTCGGGCACTTCCCCGTTAATAATTCGCTGCGCGAGGCCTTCCACAATGGCCGTTTTACCAACGCCCGGTTCACCAATCAATACGGGGTTATTTTTAGTGCGACGCTGCAACACTTGAATCGTACGGCGGATTTCGTCATCGCGGCCAATAACGGGGTCTAACTTTCCCGCTTCTGCACGTGCGGTTAGATCGACAGTGTAGCGTTCAAGTGCTTGACGATTACCTTCAGCCTCTGGATTATCCACAGTCTCACCGCCCCGCACTTTTTTTACCGCGGCATTAAGCCGCTCAGTATCGCCAAATTGATTCAGCAGTTTTCCTAACGATGATGCGCTGTCATTCATAGAGGAAAGCAATAAGCTTTCGCTCGAAATAAATTTATCGCCTGCCTGCTGGGCATACTTATCAGCAAGATTTAGCAACCGCCCCAACTCTTGCGACATGGACACATCACCGGTTGGGCTTTGAATTTTCGGTAATTCTTCGAGTGCTTTCGTTAACGCATTTCGCAAGCCCGCAACATCAAACCCCGCTGCTGCCAATAAAGGACGAACAGCACCACCCTGTTGATCCAACATAGCCTGCAACAAATGGGCTGGATCAATCTGGTTATGATCTCGACCCACCGCAAGTGATTGCGCATCCGAAAGTGCAATTTGTAGCTGATTTGTTAAACGATCAATTCGCATGGTTCAATCCTCGCAACATCATTCAATAACGGTTGTTAGTATTATCAACCGAGTTAGGCACGAACATTAGATGGGGGTAATTGAAACAGAACTCAAGTACCACAAGACATTAGCCCAATACCCAACTAGAGAGAGTGACTGACGAGTATTATCGACGAATAAGAAGTATGAAGTGACGCCAAAACAATGGGATGGAAAAACGCTCGATTTATTTATCGCGCCAAATCATACTCGCCATGCGGCCAGTAGAGCCATCACGACGATAGGAAAAAAACTGGTCTTGATCGGTAAAGGTACACATCCCTCCCCCATAAATACGCTCCACACCAAGCATTTTGAGCTCTATTCGCGCTAATGCGTATAAATTAGCAGAATAGGTAACGACCCCCTCGGTGTTACCGCGAGACTGAAATGCGGCCTCCACGGCAGACAGCCCCTTTTTCTTTTGATGCGCTGTCATAAACACCTGCCTTACATCCTCACCCACTTCAAAGTGATCGTTTGAGATAGCAGGGCCAAGATAGACGAGCACATCCTTCGGGGCCGTCAAGAAAAGTTTAACGGCGTTACTGATAATACCGTTTGCCAACCCCCGCCAACCCGCGTGAACGGCCGCAATTTCCTTACCGTCAACGGAACAGAGCAATAAAGGCAAGCAATCTGCCGTCATCACCACGCAAACATTGCCCGAACGCCTCGAAAAAGTACCGTCGCAATCGTGAAGCAATGCGTGTTGTTGTGATAGACCGTCTACCGGTAAAACCGTCGTACTGTGCGTTTGGTTCAACCAGTATGGTTCTGCGGGTAACTGCTGTCGTAAACGCGCTCTATTGTGTCGAACCGCTTCCTTGTCGTCCTCCACATGAAAGGCCATATTGTTGCTGGTATATTGTGCGCCGCTCACGCCCCCCTTTCGCGTCGTCACGAGGCTTTGAACGCCTTGTGGTAGCGGCCAATCCGGCACGATATACCGTTTAGGCATATTGCTCTTCCAACAACTCAACGAGCGCTTGCATATCCTCTGGCAATTCCACCTCCCACTCTTGCTGAATACCCGAAACAGGATGAACCAACCCTAAACGTGCGGCATGAAGCGCTTGACGAGGAAAATCGGCTAATGGCTGCAGCGCGGGGTTCAACCGTAATAATTTGACAGGGAACTTGCCGCCGTAGGTTTGATCTCCTACCAAAGGAAACCCCATATGGGCCATATGAACCCGAATTTGATGGGTACGCCCCGTCTGTAATTTCAACTCGACTAACGTAAAATCATCGAAGGTCGCCACGGGTTTATAGTGCGTCACAGCTTCTTTACCACCGCTCTTCACCACTGCCATTTTAATTCTATGAGTGGGATGGCGTCCCATTAACGTCTCTATCGTGCCCGTTCGACGAAGGTCGCCATGAACTAGCGCGTAATACTGACGCTTGACACTTCGCGACTGTAGTTGAGTAACGAGGTTCAGCTGCGAAATTTCGGTCTTGGCCACAACCATTAACCCCGTGGTATCTTTATCCAGGCGGTGCACAATTCCCGCTCGAGGCACCTGAGTAAGAGTGCCACAATGGTGTAGCAGCCCATTTAACAGGGTTCCGTTGTAGTTACCAACAGCAGGGTGTACCACAAGCCCAGCAGGCTTATTCACCACCAACAAAGCGTCATCTTCATAGACAATGCCAAATTCAACAGGCTCAGCCTCCCACGTGCATCGGGCTTCAACAGCGGCCTCGAGCGTAATGGATTCCCCACCAGCCAATTTGGCTTTGGGTTTTACTTTTTGTCCGTTCAGCAGTAACGCTCCATCCTTAATCCATTGCTGCAAGCGAGAACGAGAATAATCTGGGAACAATTCTGCGACATGCTGATCTAAGCGAACGCCTGCTTTTTCAAAAGCAACTGTCGCGTGGTGGGAAATAGGCCCGTTAATAGGGGTAGCAGGGTCTTCGTCGGTTAATATTGTATCGGCGGGCATTTGTATTTAAACCTTGTGCTGCATTACACTGTCGCACCGCATTGCGAGGCAACAGCTGGAACTGAAAATCCGGAAGAATACGATCTAAACTGGCAAGTACAGTCGTCAGGATAAGAAAAATGGGTCGCGATGGCCCCCATACCACTGAGTCAAGATTTTACTATGACCCAACATTTAAAAGCGCTTACTGTAGCAGCTGCGACACTTCTGATCACGCTCAGCGGTTGTTCCAGTAACGAAAACAAGACCGAACAAACCAGTGAACAGATGACTTACGAGGTTGCACAGAAGTTTTTACGCACCTCTAACTGGGCTTCTGCTGCTGAAACACTCGAATTATTGGAAGAAAGCTTCCCCTTTGGCGCCTATGCCGAGCAGGCGCAGCTCGAACTCATATACAGCTACTATCGCAGTACTGAGCACGATGCGGCTATTGCCTCTGCCGACCGTTTTATTCGTCTGCACCCCCAGCATCGTAATGTTGACTATGCCTATTATATGAGGGGCATATCAGCCTTCGAAAACAACTCGGCCTTTAATACAGTGCTATCCACCGACATCACTAAACGTGACGCCGGCAGCGCGCGTGAATCTTTCGATTACTTTACGCAACTGCTAGAACGGTACCCCGATAGCCAGTACGCACTGGACGCCCAAAAACGTATGATTTACTTGCGCAATATGCTCGGGCGATACGAAATCCACGTCGCTAACTACTATTTCAAACGAGGCGCGTACCTCGCTGCCGCGAATAGAGGCCGATATGTCGTCGAGAACCTCAAACAAACACCTGCCGTACCCGACGGTTTAGCGGTAATGGCGCAAGCCTACCATATGCTAGGAATGGACGATTTATCACAAAAGTCCGCACAGGTATTAATCGCGAACTACCCAAACCACCCTGCTCTTAAAAATGGTGAATTCAACTACCGGTTTGGCCGAGACAAGAACCTAACATGGGTCAACTATCTAACGCTTGGACTATTCAAAAAACAGCCCACTATTAACTTCGATACGCGCAATTTGTACAACAGCTTCTATCGAGATAGTGACGCTAACCCCGTGTCGTCACCTCCAGGCTAAGAATTCAAAACGTCAGCCGTTATTTCCAACGATTACTGAACCACATCATGGCTCAGTAATCGTTCACTATTTCTTTAATCTCCAATCACCCATCCATTCGTAATAGGATAGCGTCGATCACGGCCAAACGCTCTAGCACTAATACGAATACCTACAGGTGCTTGCCGCCGCTTATATTCATTGATGTCCACTAAACGCAATACGCGATTCACCTCTTGCGCATCAAAACCTTTTTCAATTATGGCCTGTGCGCTGAAGTCTTGCTCGATATAGAGCTCAAGAATCTGATCCAGAATATCGTACGGCGGAAGGGAGTCTTCATCCTTTTGGTCCGGCGCCAATTCAGCGGACGGTGGACGAGAGATCACATTCTCGGGAATGACCTCAGAAAGGGTATTACGGTATTTTGAGAGCGCAAATACCGTAGTTTTGGGCACGTCCTTTAATACATCGAGCCCTCCCGCCATATCCCCATAAAGCGTGGCATAACCAACGGCCATTTCACTCTTATTGCCTGTCGTTAGAACCAAGTAACCCAGCTTATTCGAGATGGCCATCAACAACACGCCTCGGCTACGCGCCTGAATATTTTGCTCAGTGGTATCAACAGAGGTATTGGCAAACGCCTCCGCTAACTGCTCGGAAAAAGCCTCATAAATGGGCTCAATACTAATACTCCGATAGGCAACGCCCAACCGAGCGGCTTCATCTTCTGCATCCGTTTTGCTCATGTCAGAGGTATAACGAAACGGCATCATCACCGCATGCACACGCTCAGGGCCGAGCGCGTCTGCGGCGATGGCTAAGGTAAGAGCAGAGTCAATACCACCTGACAACCCCAATACCACACCTTTAAAGCCGTTTTTGTTCACGTAATCACGCACGCCCAACACAAGCGCTTGATAAATAATAGCTAGCGCTTTCGTTTCTCGCTTCGCAGGCGGGGTAAGAGCGGCTAACACTTTACTAACATTATTAAACGCCACCACCGCGAGTTGCTGGCAGAAAAAATCGGCCATCGAAAGTATGTTGCCTTCGGTATCAGCGGCAAAAGAGCCTCCATCAAAAACCAACTCATCTTGCCCGCCCACCTGATTAACATACACAATAGGCGCGTTTATTTTTTTCGCTAAGGTGGCAACAATATTTTCGCGTTCACGCTGCTTATTTTGATGAAATGGAGAAGCATTTAAATTTAATAGAATATCGGCACCGCAGCTTTGGGCCTGAGCTACTGGCCCACCATCCCAAATATCCTCGCAGATAGACAATGCTACGCTCACGCCCTTACATTGAAAAACACCATTTTCTGTGCCTTCAGTAAAATAACGTTTCTCATCAAATACTTGGTAGTTTGGCAAACACTGCTTTGCATATTCGTAAATAATTTCACCGCCAGCAATAACCCCAGCCATATTGAATAGCTGCCCCTTCACCATACGAGGGTACCCAATGACAATATGGGTATTGCTGTGTATTTGACACAGGGCCTCCAAAGCTCGATTAACGCGCGTTTCGCAACTTGGTCTTAGGAGTAGGTCTTCCGGCGGATAGCCTGTTAGGGTAAGCTCTGGGAATACGATGATGTCAACGTCAAAACTCTCTTCAGCTTGACGAATAAACTGGCCAATTTTTTCTAGGTTGCCGTTGATATCGCCCACCAATAAATTGGTTTGCGCCATTGCAATTTTCAAGATTGACATATAATTCCAAAACTCCGAGTCGCCCACAAAAGGCGCCTATTGTCGATGAAAGCGCCGCAAAGCGCAAAAGGCAAAATCACTAAATTAAAATAGAGGGGTCTAACCGCAACCTTAATTGCATTGGGCCCAACCCAAAAGGACGCTCTCTTGACAATCATTATGGGTCAGCAAGGCCAAAATCGTTTACCGCCACATAACCCCCTCGTCTTGCGCGTTTACCTCTATTATCGGCTCATCCTTGGCAGCCTGCTATGGGTGACATATTCATTTAGCGCCTCGCACAAACTACTGGGCAATATTCAACCTGAGTTATTTGAGCTAACGGCCATTGCTTATACCGTCGTTAGCTTCCTTACTGTTCTTATTTTTAATGCTCGCTCGCTTTCACATTCGATACGCCGCATTGGTACCATGCTTATTGTAGACTTGGCCGCCTTACTGCTTATGATCCATGCGAGCAATGGGATTAATAGCAGCTTAAGCTATCTACTGCTGATTAATATTGCGATGGCGAGCATTTTCATCCGAGGCCAACTAGCCTTTGCTTTCGCGGCACTCACTAGCCTCGCTACAATTGCAGAAGCGCTCTACCAAGGCACCAGTAAAACAGGAGGGCTTTCAAGTGAGCTCTTTTCAGCCGGCACCTTAGGTATTCTCATATTTCTAACGGCCATTAGCTTTCACTACCTCACCGACAAAATTCGCCAAAGCGACATTGAGGCCGCGACACAAGCAACCTATGCCAAGCGATTACAACAATTGGCGCAACATATCGTCACTCGTATGCGTACCGGCATTATTGTGGTCGATGAACAGAATACTATCGAACTGATCAACCAATCCGCCTTACAACTATTAGACATGCCGGCAGCGGACTATTCTGGAGTACAACTCACCGATATGGCGAATTTTGGCCCGTTACTAAAGGAATGGCGCGCTTCTCCCGAAAAAACTGCACCGCAACTACACAGCCTTCGCGTAGGACAAGATGTGCGCATTAGCTTTGCCATGCTAGACACGGGCGAAGCAAAACGCACTATCATGTATATGGAGGATCATCGGTCACTCGCCCAACAGGCACAGCAATTAAAACTCGCCTCACTAGGACGACTAACCGCCAGTATTGCACACGAAGTAAGAAACCCTTTAGGCGCTATATCCCATGCGGCACAGTTGCTATCTGAGGCCGATTACCTCAACAATGCCGACAACCGGCTTATTGAAATTATGTTGCAACACTCTGAGCGTGTGAATCAGATTATCGAAAACACGCTAACCATTTCAAGGCGTAAAGAGCCGAAACCCAAGATCATTGAACTCGCCGAATGGCTACCTAAATTAATTAATGAGTATCAAACAGTCACTAAAATAACCGTAGGGCTATCGTTAACAAATGCAACCGTTAGCGCAAAATTTGACCCCGTGCACCTCAATCAAGTAATAACCAACTTATGCGACAACGGTGCTCGCTTTAGCGAACAAAGCACGGGCGAAGCGAGAATAGATATTAGAGCAGGGATCAGCGACAATGACGGCACAGCCTTTATTGAAATTGTTGACGAAGGGCCGGGTATAAAAGAAGACAGGCTCGAACAAATATTCGACCCGTTTTACACTACCGATGTAAAAGGTTCTGGCTTAGGTTTATACATATCTCGCGAACTATGTGAAATAAATCAAGCAAGCTTATACTTTAAACGTACTCCCGCAGGAAAAAGCTGTTTCCGTATCGACTGCACTCACCACCAGAGAATGATTTAATGACCTCGACAAAACGCGCCCTAATTATTGACGATGAGCCAGACATTCGCGAACTACTGGAAATTACCTTATCCCGTATGGCGTTAGACGTAGATTCTGCGGCAGATATATCAGAAGCAAAACAGCAACTCAATAACAATGAATATCAAATTTGTCTAACCGATATGAAATTACCGGATGGCAACGGTATAGACCTTGTTAGGCACGTACAAAAACATTTCGCAAACCTTCCAATTGCCGTCATTACTGCGCACGGCAATATGGATACAGCCATAGAAGCGATGAAGGCCGGTGCTTTCGACTTTGTCAATAAACCTATCGATTTGCCCTCGCTACGAAAACTTGTCAACGCAGCACTGACGTCCGACCGGTTGCCTGCTATCAGTGAAAGCAGCTCAAAAATTATTGGTAATTCCACACAAATAATTAAACTAAAAAAATCCATTCAAAAACTCGCCCGCTCTCAAGCGCCCATATATATTAGCGGTGAATCTGGAAGCGGAAAAGAACTCGTCGCTCGCTCGATACACGAATTAGGCCCACGTAATAGCGCCCCATTTATTGGCGTCAACTGCGGTGCTATCCCTAAAGAGCTGGTAGAAAGTGAATTCTTTGGCCACAAAAAAGGCTCTTTTACCGGTGCAGGACACGACAAGCAAGGTCTCTTTCAAGCCGCTGAAGGCGGCACACTATTCCTTGATGAGGTTGCCGATCTTCCGCTGGACATGCAAGTAAAGCTTTTACGGGCGATTCAGGAAAAAGCCGTTCGTTCTATCGGTGCATCGGAGGAAATCTCTACGAATGTTCGCATTCTTTGCGCAACACACAAAAATCTTGAATCACTCGTTAGCAGCGGTGATTTTAGACAAGATCTTTTCTACCGATTAAATGTCATTCAACTCGATGTGCCAAGCTTACGCGATAGAAAAGAAGATATTCCCGCACTCATTGATGCGTTACTCATCCGTATTGCAACCAATTGCCAACTAGACAAACCAACAATTGAACCCGCCGCTCAACAGAAGCTCTCTCAATACCGCTACCCTGGAAATATTCGAGAGCTGGAGAATATTCTTGAACGAGCATTTACGCTGTGTGACGACGATACGATTACAGAAATAGATTTACAGCTAGATCGCAATGCCGCTACACCAGCCCATAGAGACCCAACCAAACAAACCGGACATTTCCAGGCCTGCCAAAACCACGCTTCTATCGATGATTATTTGGCCGAAGTCGAGCGTGAAATACTGTGTGAAACACTGGAGCAAACTCGCTGGAATAAAACCATGGCGGCAAAAAAACTCGGTGTTAGCTTTCGATCACTGCGTTATCGCTTGGCAAAACTGGGGCTAGATTACAATGAAGACTAAGAGTACAGAAATACGCCAGCGCTATACCCGGATTCGACAATCAAATGTACCTGAGTATTCGTTTTAACCAATACCCCCCTATACCTAGGGCAACACAGGCTAAGATCCTAGATCACGCTTAGCTTTTGTCCTACAGCCAAAGCCCCTTCTTTCGATTACTCTAAACACCTTTGATTAATCACAAGGATGTGAATAATGCTTCGCCAACGCCTGCAACACTCAAACGGCTTTACATTACTAGACCTACTCTCTGCCATCAGTATTATGCTTATCATCACGTCAGTAGCAGTACCGTCTTTCTCTTACCTCTCTAAAAAAACAGCACAACAAACAACCGTAAACGACTTAATGCGCTTACTCAATTTCGCCAGACAAGCCGCTGTAAATGAACGAAGTAGCGTTGTTGTATGCCCAAGCGCAGACGAAAATTCGTGCGATGAAAATTGGTCTTTTCCCTTAATGGTGTTTGTAGATTCGGACGATAATAAATCCAGAGGTACACAAGAGCGCCTATTAATAACACGGCCATCACTGGCTTCACAGCAACAACTTAACTGGCGATCACTTCACCGTAACTTCATTAGCTTTAAAGAGGACGGTACAACAGGATACCAAAATGGGCGGCTCTATTATTGCGATCTTAGCGCAGACGATAAACATAGAGCTCAACTGGTAGTGTATAGGACAGGACGCACGCGCGTTGCGCAATCGCTGCTCAGTGGTTGTGGGGCATAAACAAAAACGCCCCGAACACAAAACGTGTTGGGGCGTATGGAAACTGAAGTAACTTTAATGAATTAAAGAATAAAAATTAACGCCAGCAATAATCAATGCTTGCTTGGTCTGATACTCCCGAAACACCTTTTTTACCAGTAGAGTCATAGGTCAAAGCGCCGCATTTACTGTCCGTTATCAGCGCGGTTGCAGAGAGCGTATAGCTTACACACAACGTTCCCGTTGGCGTACACCCGCTGGGCAGAACCGTTACAGCCCCGGAGAAATGATCATCTCCACTATAACCATCCTCCATTCCCAAACCACAAACGGAGCCAACGCAGCCACTTGTGGCCGCTACCGTACCGGTATAAGACGAGTATTGAGTATAAAACCGTTCCTGCCTCGACGCTAAATCCAATAGATAGGCTTTGCCTTCTGCTCTACGGCCTCTATCCGCCTGTTCTTTATAAGCCGGTACTGCAATAACCGAAATGACTGCAATGATGGTCACGGTTATCAATAGCTCTACTAACGTAAAACCTCTTTCAGAAGATTGTTTCAAGCGTATACCTCTCTATTTCCTAATGGACCATGCCGACCGACGCGAAGGACGTTTCGGCTCAAAGTAACCTTCATAACTATTAATATTCGCATCCGAGTCGGAAATAATAATACTGTCATCCAGAATAACCATACCACCGGGCAACGCAGTGATAGGTACGCTGCTCACATCACTTGCTTCGCCGGGAAACACATGAAAAGGCGGTTGGCCTCCACTAAAAAGATCGACGGCCATTAAACTTCCCGTTCCCGCTCTATTGCACACATCATTCAAAGGAGTTGTCGTTACAAATAGCACCAAGTTACCTGCAATGGCTGGGTCGATAACCACGCGCTCTTTGCTCATCGGCAAATTAAGGTACCAACCATAATTCGCCCCAACGCGAAACTCGTTACCCACCGTATAATCAACATCCGTTGTAGACGTTATCTTACGACGACCATCCCCTCCGGAGGCATCTCCAACCGTTTGCGGCACCAATTGTGTTTGTCGAACTTCACCTTGGGACTCACCTGCATCCCAAACACCATAGAACGATTGAACCGCTGTATCGGTAACATCCACCGATGCCAGATATCGCCCAGTACCAAACAAGACCAATAAATTAGGCTCTGTGGACTGACTGGTTTCACGTTCATGAGCCACAACAACAGGCTTGTGCGTAATGGACTGGCGATCACCATCGGCACAATACCCCGTAGTCGGCTTTGCTCCACGACAAGCTGAAAACAACGGTACGCCGTAATCGCTTACGTCGCGGTGAGCGACGACCGGTTCAATATAATTATTGCCGGTATCATACTGTGTAAAATCGAACGCCCACATATTCCCTTGTAAATCACCCGCAAAAACGCGATCGACTTTAGAGTCGCCGTTTAAATCTAATAGCGTCGGAGAAGAAAGCCCATTGCAATCGCTTCCGGCAATGCCGCAATCGCCATTCACAACAGCCCCCAAAGCACCACGCCCCAACGGGCCGATCTTTTGGTGAGTAACATTATTAGGACCAGAGCCGTCTAAATATAAAATATATAAATACGCTTCACCATCAGTGCTGTTGTTATACCCATTACCAAAAATCGCTACCCATTCACCATCATTCATTTTCGCTATACGTGGTCGGCTAAAAGTATAACCCAGCGTTGAGTCCGTAAACTCGGCCACAACTACATTGGACGCCATAGCTCCTTCCGTTGAAATACCAGCTGGGTTGGTAACATCAAGAACATAAACAGACTTTCCGCCCGCACCTAGCCCGCCCACCATATAAGTCTTCCAGCCACCGTTCACATAAACGTCGGCCGTGGTTGGCGTTGCATCAACATAGGGAAGGTGAGTGTAATTCGGGTTTGCTAACCTATGCAGGCCTTCGCTGGCGCTTGCAGAAAAGATATCTTGGGGTATATAACCAAAGACCTCCATACCCGTGTCAGCGCGAAAGCCATGTAGCATGCCGTCATTAGCGCCAACATAAATCATGGGCACTCGATTTTCTTTTGATGAGACAAAATCTGAATAGGGCGCACTACTGCTTTCAATGTAATTAGGGTATCCGGCAGAAGGTTTACCAACGTACTGTGGGCTAGAGTGTACGATATCCCCCAGCACACCTTCTTTCTCTCGAAACGACCGCGTTGCGTTATAGGTTCCGTCACCGTCTGCTCTCAAGTGCTCGATGATATCTTCTAAATAGGCTTGCTTCCCGCCGGCATTCGAAGGGCCGTCCACCAACAAATCGGCAATCTGAGCGGCCGAAAGGTCACCGTTCACGACATTAGGATTGGCATAATCTGAAGGTGCTACAAACGGTACACCGGCACTCCCATTAAAAGTTACAATTTTTCGGTCTCGCGTCTCCAAAAGTGTTTCTAAACGCTCATTCGCTTCCCAAGTAGCACGCCCTAACCGACCTGTTGAATAATCAAAGGCATGTAATTCTCCCGACCACTGGGAGGAATTAAACTTGCCCTGATAAAGCACAGCCCCTTCCGCAATACTCGTTGAGTTAAAACCCACTGCCGCACCCGTGCCCTCGACCGATTGCTTAATCGTGTCGATAACTGAACTTAACGAATCCTGTAAACTGGTAATATTTTGAGCACTTAAATATTCTCCTCGACCGTTAAACGCGGCGTGAATCAGATCATCAAGCGTCTCTGGCGATTCGTTAGTAATTACCGTCGGCCAGGCTTCACCGCCTTCCCAACCGCCAAGCGGTGGCGGCCCACCAATATTGCCGCTAATACCAAACGAAAGCGTATGGGTAACCATATGCTGTGCCGTATTTGTGTCTGGGTTAGTATCATCAGTTGGGTTGTTTGCATTCACACGATTAGGTAGCGTAGGCCGTAAATCATTTTTGTAAAAATGCATAGCAATATCGCCCAACGTATTACTGACAGTATCTCCGTAGAGGCCGCCATCGTAGGGGTTATCTGGATTTTCGGCGTCGGCATTTCCATACGTGCCGTCCATGTAATTAGTGCTGGTATACTCAGATCGGTATCCGTCCGTAGCCAGAATAGTATGATTCTGCTGGCAAGCGCCCCCCTCGGCCTCTGATAGCACTGGATCTTGCGGTTGCCCAGAAGCCGTTACGAATCCCGTTTGTACATCATAGTTATTGTAGTCACCAAGAAAATAACGCCCTGCATTTTCCAGCGCTCGTCTTAGTGGGGTATATCGAGCAAAATCTGAATCGCTAACGCTATAGAGGGTACTCAACAATGCCGCTTTATTTTGCGCCAAAGTCGTATCGGTTGGATCAGAAAGGTTGTCGACATTTTTCATCTCAACCCCCCAACCAAAGCCTGCGTTCGCATTAATCGTGGCTAATCCTGCACGGGTCTGAAGGTTTTCAAATACGGTCGAAAGTGCGGTTTTAAAAAGCAAATCGCGACTACGATGATAGGTATACCAATTAGCATAGTCTTGTTTTTTTTCAGCCGAAGGCAAATCGCTGGCCGCATGGATTCGCGCCACATCGTAGTTGTACTGAACAACCCCACCACCATTGACCGTACGACTAGCGCCACATTCTCCAAAGTCGTATACCCCAGGCGTTCCAACCCCCTCTACTTCAATCCAATCAACATAATGAGCTGTCGCGAATGGGGTGGTGCCCGCACTCGCGTTTCTAGGGTTTTTAAGCATGTTCACTACATTCGCATCACCATAACCAACCCAAGTCCCATAATCCACGGAGGGATCAAAGGCGAGAGCGTTGTAACCAACACACAATTCTAGATATTGTTCTAAGTCATTCGGCGTTAGATCGATTTCAAAATTACCAATACGGTCCCAAAATCCGGCCCCACCATATTCATTAAAAAACCCCCCAACCTCATTAATAATTGTCGCCGCTACCGCTTTTGCCTCTGGTGTCATAGACACCTGAAAGTACATACTGCGAGAATCATCAATAAGGAAAAGAACATTAGGCTTTACATCAACTCCCGTATAAAGCGGCTCTTTGCTCAAAACTAATGGGCCTGCAGAGGCTTCCATTACGATAGTTGCGATAAACATTAATCCACTCGCCACACCAATGTGAAGACTACGAGCGATTAAGTATTTAGAGAGCATACAAAAACGCGTTCCATTTTTTTTCATGTAAAGTCCCACCCACCTTGATCTGGTCTACCCACCCTTTCGATGGCTTTCGAATACGCCGCAAACAACCTCAGCTAATACGTAAAATAATGATTACTGCCTGTGCGCAGAGTCGCCTCTAACACAGTATAAATATTCTTATCTTTGCCCCACCCTATTGCCGTAACTCTAAACATGTAAGGGTGTAACTCGCCCTCGCCTTTCGAATCTGAATTGAGTTCTGACACAGTTTTATTCGATGTACCACGGGTTCTGCCCAAATACTCAATAACATATCGAGGCTGCTGACTGACTAATTTTTCATCGACTATATTGCCACCGTCATGCTGGACAATTCCCGTAGTTCCCCAATCGCTTGGCTTACCAACGTCAGTGATAACGCCACTTAGCGGTACCGCCACGCCCCCACCAGGGCGGACGATGGACGAATAAAGGCCGCTAGTACCATTGAAATCGGTAATATCCTCAGACTTAGTTACCGTAGAATAAAACCATGCTTCGGCAGCTTTAAGTGCGGATTCTGCAGAATAAAATGCAACTGTTTTTTGTCTAACGTTTGCCGCCATCCGTTCCTGCATAGTCGATGATTGCATATTGGAAATCCCAATCAGCGACATCACTAACAAAATAATAAGTGCAATAACTAATGTTGCGCCCGACTGACGCTGACAATATGGGCTAGTTCGCTTCATGCGGCCTCTCGCGTTACAAAAATAATTAAATAAATGGGGCTAAGGTTATCACGACGATTAACCGCCAATACCGCTAAGGCGAATTCCGCAAATCGGCATCGCCGGGGAACTGATTACGCAATGAAAATACGCGAGTGTACGTTCGATCGATAAAATCACTTCCCACATTGGTAGGCGCTCGATTAACAGAGTTAAATACCGCGGTTACTTTTATTCGATCGACCAAACTCCAGTTTGCACCTACACCGCTCGCATCGGCAAAAAATAACGTATCGTCATTTCCTGAATACGTTTGCCAGCCAAACTCAACATCAAACCGCTCGACACCTTCAACTAATTCGTCGCCTTTTCCGTTCGTTCCTGTCTGCCGAAATAAAGCGCAATATTGTGGTGCCGTGGAGCTACATTCCACGTTAGCAACGACACCCGCAGCACTTGTGTCTACATGATAAATTGCTGAGCCTGTTGTTCCCCCCAGAACAAACGACACAGGAATGCCTGGTGTAACCGTATTAATATCTTCAAAGCCCACCGGTTCAAAACCCAAATCAGTATCTGAATTATAGGTAACAGAATCCTGCTCTAGGGCAAAGTTAACATCTCCGGAACCACCAGGTGCATTAGAGACTTTAAACATGGCCGTGCGAGAACAATCGCTTACCAACGCTATTTGTCCTTGCTTAAAAGAACGACTATTGACAATTTTAATTGTGGTTCCCGCAAACGATTTTACGGGGTGCCGCTCGCGTGTGGAGGCATAACGTACCGTGACAGAATCGAACGTCAAATCATTTAACACTGTGTCGTTTGTACCTGAAATAAATTCGCTAAAGTCGTAAATATCGCCTGAGCCACTATTACCACTAACAACACTTTTAAATCGTGTTACGCCTAAAGCCGATCGGGCCGAAATACTAAAACACCCCCCGTAACCTGCTTGAGCTACATCACTAGCCAAACGAGAAAATACATAACGTGCATTTTCCTGAATGGTTGAAGAGCCACTTATGAGCACTGAGTTCTGGCTTGAAGTTGCATACAGCTGGATAACACCCGCCAGAATAAATAACCCGACCAAGATCGAGACCATGACCTCGACGATACTAACCCCGCGCTGCTCTTCAAGGCCCCGCTGCAATGTCGATAATGTTTTTGTTGTCAAATGCATTATTACAGTCTCAGTTGGTAAGCGAGGCATGCTTTAGTTGCATCGGTATCTTTTAAAGCGGACGCTTTAATATTGCTGCAAGTCGCATTAACAAACGCGTCACCTTGAGACCATTTCAATACAACCGTGTACACACCAGAAGCATGAATAACTTCGCCGGTTCCGCTCGGTAATCGCGCTTTTATCGCCTGGCTCCATTCCCACGCATCTAACGATTTCTGGGCCGCTGCATTACAGCCAGTCGCTATACAACCGCTCGCATCTGCAGTACCAATATCGGCTGAATAAATACCGTTATAATCATCGTTATCTTCCGTAATATCACCACTGTTGTAAGCCATAATACGGTCGACCATATCAGTGGCCAACACATTTGCGTCCGTCACAAAATGCGCACGCTGATTGCTGTTAACGCCATTAATTTGCATGGACAATGTCCCCATCAGGCCAATCGCGAGCACAAAGAGAGACACAACCATCTCCATCATTGCCGCACCGTTTTGCCTGCATCTCGATCGAGGAAAATTTAATAACGCTGTTTTATTGCTCATAACTCATATTCCATTACATTCGGAGTACATCAAGGGCACGTAGCCCCCATGGCGACTCGCACACTTCCAACATTCGATACGCTGAGTGTTCGTGACTTATCCGTATCAGCACCCGAAATCGCGCTACCCGAACAAAGATAAACCGTTGAAACACCAATACCTGCTTCACCGGACGAATTATATTTAATAACCTGTGGCGTAGCCGTGACCACATTAAGTGTTGACCGCCCGCCAGATTCGCCACCGCGTCTAAGCACTATTTCGCTGGGGTCGAGAATATTGTCATCGTCAGTATCTACATACACCAACCAACCGTCACTCCAATCGGTTCCAGATGTGCAACTAGAACCGTTGGGCGAGCCGCAAAATACAATATTTTCTTGGCGGGTGACGGCTTCGTTTCGAACAAAAGCAAGAGTAGAGGTTAGTAAACTCAACTGAGCATTGAGTTCTTGTCGGCGCATGAGGCCTGTAAAACTAGGGACCGCAAAACTGGTAAGAATAGCGAGCAGCGCGATCCCTATCATTAATTCAGGAATCGTAAGCCCTTTCTGGCGAGATACAACAAACATTTTCTTTTCCCATGATTCCTTATTCCAAGGAGGCATTTATATCAAAGTTAATTGACCCTCGAATAACGCATTGGATAACCGGTGTAACTGAGCGATAAATAGCGTTATTCACGCCAAAGAATACACGAAGCTAGCGCGATCACACACAAAATAATGAGAGGAAAAAAGGAAAAAACACATGCAACAATTCAAACACTAACAGGCAATAAACCGGACCCGTTAAAAATAAGTAACATGAGAAAAAAAGACCAAGAACAAAGTATTAATACGCCGCAATGCAAACCACCGTTAATTGCTTACGGTTTTATTAACCCTGTAATGGAGAGTAACTAACTGAGACACCAAGCCTGTACAGAAAACACACGATTAAACCCTTTGAATAAAGGGTTTAATCGTGTGTTAAGCAAAATAGACTCGACCGTATAGCACTGCTATTAACGTAATTCTCTAGGCAAGGAAAAGCTAATATTCTCTTCGCGCCCACTTAACTCTGTGGGAGCACTCGCCCCGAGCTTCTCTAGCCCACGAATAATTTCCTTAACGAGCACCTCGGGCGCCGATGCACCCGCCGTAATACCAACACTTTTTACGCCGTCAAACCAACGCTGCTCCAAATCTTCTGCACCATCCACTAAGTAAGCGGAGGATCCACAACGCTCAGCAAGCTCGCGTAAACGGTTCGAATTGGAGCTATTGGGTGAGCCCACGACCAAAACTAAATCGCATTCGAGCGCCAATTGCTTAACTGCGTCTTGACGATTTTGAGTTGCGTAGCAAATATCATCTTTACGCGGCCCTTCAATTAACGGGAACTTCACACGTAAACTATTGATAACTCTAGCGGTATCATCCATTGATAAGGTTGTTTGTGTTACATAACACAAACGAGACGGGTCTTTCACCTGTAGTTTTTGAACATCACACTCATCTTCCACAAGGTAAATGGCTCCTCCCGTAGAGGTATCGTACTGCCCCATGGTTCCTTCCACTTCGGGATGCCCCTCATGTCCAATCAAGACACATTCTCGGCCTTCACTGCTGTATTTCGCCACCTCAACATGAACCTTTGTCACCAACGGGCAAGTAGCATCAAATACACGCAAGCCTCTACTAGACGCTTCATTTTTAACCGCTTGTGAAACACCATGAGCACTAAAGATGACAATCACATCATCGGGCACATCGTGCAGTTCATCGACAAAGACGGCTCCACGCTGTTTCAAACTCTCAACCACAAATTTGTTATGTACAACTTCATGACGCACATAAATAGGCGCACCGAAAACATCAAGAGTACGATTTACGATATCTATAGCGCGGTCTACACCAGCACAAAAACCACGAGGATTTGCTAACTTTATTTCCATGGAACAGTCGCTCAATTATAAGTCGGCTTAGTGGGTAATCGCAGGTTCGACGTCAACAATCTCAACATCAAAGGTAATAGGCTTACCCGACAAAGGATGATTGAAATCGATTTTTACCTCTTGCTCACCGATCTCGGCAACAACACCCGGCATTTCGCCTCCTGCCGCATCGGCAAAAGACACAACCAAACCAACTGAAAGTTCGAATTCTTCGGTAAAACTATTACGCGGAACCGTTTGTATATTATTCGGGTTAGGCTGCCCAAACGCTTTTTCTGGCGGCAGCGTCAACGACGCTTTTGCACCAACAGACAAACCAAAAATAGAGGTTTCAAACCCTGGCATCAAGTTACCATCACCTACAACGAATGTAGCGGGTTTAGCGTCAAAATTAGAGTCAATTACATCGCCATTATCAAGCGTGAGAGAAAAAAAGAGCGTCACTTGCATCCCTTCACCTACGATTAAACTCGTCATTTTGATTTAACCTTTTCTGAACCGGATGACTCACCTTTTTTGGTAAATAATGTGTCCCATGCGTATAACACTGCGCCACAAAATATTGATGCGTCTGCAATATTAAACGCCGGCCACTCATATTCATGATAGTGCCATACGATAAAATCGACTACATAGCCCAGTAGCACGCGATCAACTAGATTACCGAGCGCGCCGCCTAACACTAACGCTAACGCGCACGTTTCGAGCCATTGGCTACTTTTAAGTTTTGCTATCCATACGAATAACACCCCACTTACACCCGCAGCTAATATAGAAAGAAACCAACGTTGCCAACCACCGCTGTCATGAAGAAAACTGAAGGCCGCACCATAATTGTGGCGTAACGTATAATAAAAGAAAGAGGTAACACGCTCCGATTGATAAAAATCCAGCGAAGCCGTTGCCCAAGCTTTTGTCAATTGGTCCAATATAAGCACAACAAAAACGAGCGCGTACCACTTCCAGGGTAAAGACGATACCTTAAGCAAAATCTCTCTCCTCCCCGTTGCCATCTACGTTACCAATACAACGGCCGCACAGCTCGGGATGGGCATCATGTGTACCTACATCGGGCAAATGATGCCAACAACGCGCACATTTTTCATGCTCCGACTTTGTAACCGCAACGGATAATCCCGCCACCTCTGTGGCAACACCTTGCCCGTCTAACGCTTTTTCTAACGTGACACTCGAACAAATAAGTACGAAGCGTAATTCATCGTCCAGTTGCGACAGTACGTCGAACACGTCATCACGACAGTAAAGCGTAACCTCGGCCGCCAATGAACCGCCAATAGCACCTTCGCTACGTTGGCTCTCAAGCACTTTGTTAACAGCCGTTTTCACTTTTGCCACCGTCTGCCAATAACTATTCGATAACGTTTCTGTATCACTCAGTTCTGGTAGCGCCCACCACTCAGCCGTAAAAACTGTATCCGTGCTATTTTTTCCTGGGAGCGCGGGCCAAACTTCGTCCGCCGTAAACGATAAAATGGGCGCTATCCAACGCACAAACGCTTGAACGATATGGTATTGAGCCGTTTGAGCGGAGCGTCGTGCAGCACTGTCCGCCTTCATGGTGTAAACACGATCTTTAATAATATCGAGGTAAAAACCACCCATATCGACCACACAAAAATTATGTAGCTTCTGGTAGATTAAATGGAATTGATACCGGTTGTAACAACCCAATATTTCCTGTTGTAATTTCGCTGCGCGATCAACGGCCCATTTGTCTAGCGCCACCATACTGTCGAATGGAACACTGTGCTGTTCGGGCTCAAAATCGTTTAAGTTGGAGAGGAAAAAGCGCACAGTATTGCGAATACGACGATACGAATCTGCCGTACGCTTTAAAATTTCATCCGACACGCTCATGTCGCCACTAAAGTCCGTAGCGGAGACCCACAAGCGCAATACGTCGCCGCCCAAGTCATTCATAACTTTTTGTGGGGATACAGTATTGCCAATGGACTTAGACATTTTCTTGCCTTGAGCATCCACCACAAAGCCGTGCGTTAAGACTTCTTTATAAGGGGCCGTATTGTTGATCGCAATAGCGGTTTTTAAGGATGACTGAAACCAGCCTCGATGCTGATCGGAGCCCTCTAGATAAAGGTCCGCGGGATACCCCAACTCATCACGCTGCTGCATTACCGAGTAATGTGTAACGCCAGAATCAAACCAAACATCTAAGGTGTCCGTCACTTTAGTATAGTGACCTGCCTCTTCTCCTAACAACTCGGTTGCATCCAACTCAAACCACGCATCCATGCCTTTTTCTTCGATGCGTTTCGCCACTACTTCAATTAAAGCTGACGTTTCAGGGTGCAGTTCTTGAGTATCGTTGTGCACGAATAACGTAATGGGAACACCCCACGTTCGCTGCCGGGAAATACACCAGTCTGGGCTCGAATCGAGCATGGAGCGAATACGGGCCTCACCCCACTCAGGAATCCACTGAACACCGTCTACCGCATTTTTAACGGTATCCAACAACCCATTTTGATTCATACTTAAAAACCACTGTGGAGTGGCTCGGAAAATTAAGGGCGTTTTGGTTCGCCAGCAATGAGGGAAGCTATGAACGAACGTTTCTTGATGCAATAACGCGCCCTTGTCATCCAGTAGCGCGATAACTTTTTCATCAACCTTATAAACATGTTCACCCGCAAAAACCTCAACAACATCACGATAAAGGCCGTTGCCATTCACATAGTTAAGCGTACCAATACCGTACTTGGCACCCACTACAAAATCGTCTGCGCCATGATCCGGTGCGGTATGTACGCAGCCCGTACCGGCATCAGTGGTAACGTGATCGCCAAGAATAATAGGAACTTCTCGTGCATAAAAAGGGTGCTGTAAATTCACATTTTCAAGCACGGCACCTTTCACATGCCCAAGCACCTCAAACGATTCTATACCCACACGCTTCGCAACAGATTCCACCAACGCTTCTGCAAGCAGTAAACGTTCATCACCCACTTGCAGTATTACGTAATCAAGGTCGGCATTTAGGCTTACCGCCTGGTTAGACGGCAACGTCCAAGGTGTTGTGGTCCAAATAACCACTGAAATTTTTCCGTTTCCCGCGACATTACCTACTCGCGCAATAAAATCGCTTTCGTTTACCACAGAAAATTTTACATCAATAGAAAAAGACGTTTTATCCTGATATTCCACTTCAGCTTCAGCCAAAGCAGACCCGCCTACTACGCTCCAGTAGACGGGTTTAAAACCTTTAAACAAATGACCATTTTCGACAATTTTACCCAGTGACCGAACAATATCGGCCTCGGTTTTAAAGTCCATGGTTAGATATGGATTGTCCCATTCGCCCAACACACCAAGGCGAACAAAATCTTTCTTCTGCCCTTCTACTTGGCGAGCCGCATATTCACGACATTTTTTGCGGAACGTTGCGTGGTCCACTTTCGCACCCGCTTTGCCTACTTTTTTCTCAACATTATGTTCAATAGGCAAACCGTGACAGTCCCAACCGGGAATGTACGGGGCGTCGAAACCACTAATGGTTTTTTCTTTGATAATGATATCTTTAAGAATTTTATTAACGGCGTGACCGATATGAATATCGCCGTTCGCGTAGGGAGGCCCATCATGTAAAATAAACTTTTCCCGGCCCGCCCTCGCATTGCGGATCTGTTGATACAGATCCTCTTTATGCCAACGTTTTAGCGTTTGAGGCTCTCGCTGAGCCAAGTTAGCTTTCATCGCAAAGCTGGTTTTGGGGAGGTTTAGCGTTGATTTGTAATCGGTCATAGTGTCTCGATATTCATCAAAATAAGCTCGTTATCACAAGCCAGTTAAAAATTAAGGGATATTACATCCAATGGTGGTTTACGCCATTATGGTTTCGCAAACCACTCTCGTGCCGTTATAACATCATGTTCAATTTGTGCTTGTAGTGCGGGAAGGCCGTCAAAACGTTTTTCGTTACGAATTTTATGTTTGAAGACTACTTTAATGCACTGACCATAGAGATCGTAGCTCTGGTTCAGTAAATGCACTTCTAGCAAGGGTTTTTTACCGCCTTCAACCGTTGGCCTCACGCCCACATTGGCGACCGCATCAGTGACACCCGAAAAAGCTCTCGACTGCACCGTAACGGCATATACGCCTTGTACCGCAGCGCGATACCGACCTAAACCAATATTAGCGGTAGGAAAACCCAGCGTTCGCCCTAATTGTTTGCCGTAAATCACACGGCCACTGACGCTGTAGTCTTGACCCAGTAATTCGCTCGCTAGCTGGAAATTATCAACACTCAACAAATCACGAATGCGTGTACTGCTAATTCTCTCTCCCGCCTCAAGCTGAGTGTGGGTATCACAAACAGCAAATCCCATTTGTCGACCACAACTTTGTAAGAAACGGTAGTCGCCTTTACGGTCGCATCCGAAACGAAAATCATCGCCCACAACCAAATGCTTAACCCCCAAACGCTCGACTAATATTTGGTCAACAAAAGCCTGTGCCGATAGTTTACGAAGTGCCGAATCAAACTTTAAACACAAGACTCGATCAACGCCTTGCTCAAATAACGCACTGACTTTTTCACGTAAACGCATCAATCGAGCTGGCGCCTGCTCACGGGAAAAATATTCAAACGGCTGCGGCTCAAATACCATGACCAATGAAGGTAACCCAAGTGAGGCAGCCTTTTGCTTTAACTGCTCAAGCAACACTTGATGACCACGGTGCACGCCATCAAATGACCCAATAGTCACAACACAGCCTCTATGAGAAGCCGAAAGGCGGCCTAAGCCGTTTATAAATTCCTGCTGAATCATGAGTACTAGTGTTTGCCTCAATACCGGACGTTCGTAAAGCCCGGCTAACCCGCGGCCGAAACAAATGTAAGTATACACTTACCATCAATAGGAACGGCCGAAAAGCGGCGATTATAGCGCAGCTTGAGTGTGCAAGCGATGCGCTACAAAAGAAGAATGACGCGAGAATGCGCTAACTTGCCACTCGCAGATGACGAGGACGAATGCCCATCACCCACAACGTGAACACGTAAATCCCAATACCAGCAACACATAGCGATAGTACACGCACGATACGGCCGTATGCTTCAAGCGAAGAGACATCGCCCATATAGCGCATCACAATCAGTAGAAAAGCCACCATGGCAATATTCGCAATGAGCATTTGTCCTCCAAAACGCAACCAAAGGTCGTCCGGCTGATACACTTTTTCGCGCCTCAGGCCTCGGTATAACAAGCCTGCATTTAAAAAAGCCGAACAGGAGGTCGCCAACGCTAAACCCGCATGCCCCATTTGCCAATAAAAATGGAACGGAAGAACGAAAAGCAGGTTCATCCCCATATTCACCACCATTGCGATAATACCAATACGCACGGGGGTACGCGTATCCTGACGTGAGAAGTAGCCGCTCGCAAGAACCTTAATCATCATAAAGGCTACCAAACCCAGCGCGTAGGCCCTCAAACTGTAGCTCGACATTTGAACGTCAACCGGTCGGTACTCTCCATATTGAAACAACGCAAATAAGATGGGTTCTGCCAAGACTACAAGCGCTAGGGCCGCAGGAAAACCGATCAACATTATCATACGTAAGGCCCAATCTAACGTTGCACTATAACGCTGCGCACCAGATATGAATTGCCGAGAAAGGTTAGGCAATACGACCGTTGCTATCCCAACGCCAAAAACTCCGAGCGGTAATTCGGTAAGACGATCTGAAAAATACAACCATGTGATACTACCGTCGGGTAGAAACGAGGCCAAAATAGTATCGAAAAGCAAGTTAATCTGGCCAACAGACACACCAAACATAGCAGGTGCCATCAACTTCAATACTTTCGTTACCGATTCATCCCCCCAATCTACCTTTGGATGCGGCAATAAACCTAAACGCAGTAAAAAAGGAACCTGAAACGCTAGCTGTAATATGCCTGCGACAATAACGCCCCATGCCAACGCATATACGGGTTCCTGCATCATCGGAGACACCACTGCCGCCGCCACGATTAACGAAATATTAAGTAACACGGGGGTAAATGCAGGCACCGCAAATTGGTCGTAACTATTAAGAATTGAGCCTGCAAACCCCGTCAACGATATAAGCAATAAATACGGAAACGTAATGCGCAGCAACTCTGTTGTTAACTGAAACTTTTCAGGGTTATTAAACATAAAACCCATGCCGAAAACCCCCGTAAATATTGGAGCGGCCACAACAACTAACACCGAGATCATAATTAACGCTGACCCCAAACACCCGGCTATTCGATCAATAAAATTGCGTACCGCTTCTTGGCTACCTTGCGCGCGATACTCCGACAATACAGGCACGAATGCTTGAGCAAATGCACCTTCAGCAAAGAGTCTGCGTAAAAAATTAGGAATTTTGAACGCAACGTAGAAAGCATCTGCCGATGCTTCCGCACCAAGAAAACGAGCGAATAGAACATCGCGCACTAGGCCAAGCACGCGAGAGATCATAGTCATTGCGCTGACTATAGCGCTAGAACGCAGCAAGCTGGGGGGCTTAGCCGGTTTATTCGAAGAAGAGGGGGAGTCTGACGAAGCCAAAATATCGATTATCTCGTTTGAATAAGGGAGGGCACACCTTTCTCGCCAACACACAACGCGAAGGTCTTTAAATATCGCGCAACTCTATAGCGAATTAATACTAAGCGCAATCAAGCGACTGATCATTATTTGCTCTGTTGAACGCTGCCATTTTTCATCTTTTTTGATCCTCGAATTGCCTTAACACTCCCACTTCATCGCCGCTATGTTTTTGTTTAATGAATCTGTACCCGGTAGCAACAACGCAAAAACACTCTACCTAGCCATGACACAACCCTTACAAACACCACTAAAGGATAGTTACGATGAACACATTCCCACACAACACTACAACCCTTACCTCAAATATCGCTTCGCCCACCACCAACGTGCGCTCAAATACACACCTTAAAAATCTGGTCGGCACACTTGGCCTAGTGGCCCTAGTGGCCTCCTCATCCGTCACAGCAAAAGACCTGCGTATGTCGGATGAAACAAAGGCTGGCTTATTCGGCACTCTATTCACTACAACCGCCGCTATCGCTGGTGCCATAGCCGGTGGCCCTGCGGGCTTTATGATTGGTGCGGCGTCGGGTGTCTACATAGGAGAGAAAGGCATGACCGCCGTTAAAGACAAAAACGACTTGGCAATCGCTGAAAAATCACTCTCGTCCATGCGTGCTGAAGCAATGGAACAGGAAAAGAAACTAAGCCGCTTGGAACAAAGCGCTGCTAATAAACTGGAATTTATGGTGCTTTTTCCAACAGGGATCGATGAACTCTCTCACTCAGACCTGCAGCGTATCCATTCATTGGCGAACTATATGCAAGACAACCCTCAATTAAGTGTACGCCTGGATGGCTACGCCGACCCGCGCGGCACCGATGAATACAACAATGTACTGTCTGCCGAGCGTGCACTCAATGTCGTCGAAGCCTTACATCAGCGGGGTATCGCTGACGAACGCATTGAATATTACGCGCATGGTTCAAGCTTGGCACAACAATACGATGGCAATTTAGAAGCCTACGCCTTAGAAAGAAAAGTTCACATTGAGGTGTATACCAATCCTACCCCCGCCACGGTAGCAGTAAGCCAGGCCTTCTAACCCGTACTTTTTCGCCTCCTGCGAGTCTTGCCCGGCCTAACGGCCGGGATTTTTTTATTTCCTCCAACCGCCCCCTAGAACTAATCTCCCCAATACAATAAACTCGGCGTTCGTTTAGGTTCTAATCCAACCAACCAGCCAATAATAATAAAATCATGCGAAATCTACTCAATAAACACTGTAAAACACTCTACCCTGCCCTCGTTCTTATTTTGTCGCTGTCGATATACCTTCCCTTTTATGGCCAACCTAATTCGCTATTTTGGGATGAAAATTATCATATCGCATCAGCCCAAAAATATATTGACGGCGTCATGTACATGGAGCCTCATCCGCCCCTTGGAAAGCTTTTAATGGCGGCCTCAGAAAAATTATTGGGGCTCAATGATTCGCTCGACAAATCAGCTTTTTCTAAAACAGATTACGTTAAAGGAGAAACGGTTCCCAATGGCATGAGCTATTACGGTTTTAGATTACCGTCGACACTACTCATGGCACTTTCGGCGCTCTTTTTCTATGGCACACTGAGGCACATTACGCGAAACTATCACCTCGCAGCCGCCTTTTCCGCCATTATGATTCTAGATAACGGCCTTGTAGTGCACTCCAGGGCAGCAATGCTGGAAGGTATTCAAATGTTCTTTATTCTCGGTGCTATCTACTGGCTAGCCCGAACAATAGAACAAGGAAAAACCAAATACTTAAAACATTACGCCATTATTGGCGTTTTTATTGGGCTAGCGTTTTCTGTAAAGGTCAACGCTGCCGTATTGTTACTGCTATTTGTCATGCTTTTTGGTGTCGACCAATGGGATAATATTAAATCGTGGAATTTTCTAGCACTCGTTAAGCGTCTCGCCATTACGGTGCCCGCCGGAGTTCTACCATTAGTACTCGTTGTACTCTCTATTTTTTATATTCATATTGGGCTAGGCTCTAGCTTCGGCGTTAAAAACTACAGCGCCAGTAGCGAATATCGCCATCAAATCGAAACCGGCAACACCTACTCCATTAACACTTTTCTAGTTGGCTTACGTGATAATTACACGAACATGTCGAAATATGCTGACGGCGTTCCCCGCTTGGATGTATGCAAAGACGGTGAAAATGGTAGTTCACCTATAAGCTGGCCTATTGGCAATAAAACAATTAATTACCGTTGGAATAAAAATACCATCGACGGTGTTGTGCAAGTGCAATATCACAACATTGTACCCAACCCGGTTACGTGGTTTTCTGTGCTAGCGGGCCTATTGCTGTCGTTAGGCTTAATAATAGGGCATTTTGTTTACCGGAACCCTATCACTCAACCCAAGCTTTTTTACTGGATTTCGGGTTTTACCACGCTCTACATTAGCTACATGCTAGCAATACTCCAAATAGAGCGGGTCATGTACCTGTACCATTATTTAGTGCCGCTTATGTTCGGGCTAATTAACCTTTCTCTGGTTTATAACTACATTTTTTACAATTCACTCGCACAACGGAATCGTCACGCATTAGGCAATTTAGCTGCATTCGTTGCGCTCGTAGCGTTCGCCTTTTATATCTTTTCACCCTTCACCTACAGCCTACCAATCACAGAGGCAGAATTTAATGTCCGTAACTGGTTTAGCTTTTGGAAATTGGAGTTAGTGAAATGATTAAATTAAACAGCAACACCATATTTTCCGTAATACTCGCACTTTTTTTTGTAGTCATAATCAATCGTATTATTCCAATATCTGTCGATCCCGTCATGGAGTTAGTGCTATCAAAAAACCGCACGCATATTACCACCATCGATCAAACGCGTTCGATTAGTACCGTCAAGCGCATCATGATCGACGAAGTAAATCTATACGATAAAAATCGCTTTTTTCATCCCGCACTCGGAAAACTAGGGTGGGACAACGATTTTTGGGCCGACATAACCACTCCGTTCACGGTAAAACAAGACGGGCTTTACCTCTTTTTAGTCGGCAGTGATGATGGGTTTTCACTGACTATTAACGACAAACCATTGTGCTCATTCAAGGGCGACCGCGGCTACAGCAAGCAAACGTGTCGTGCGACGCTAGCAAAAGGTTCGCATCTTTTAAAACTTAGCTATTTCCAAGGCTATGGCAACGCAGGCCTCACATTGGAATTCCAAGGGCCAGACAAGAAGCGCCCTCGTTTTTGGGGCAACGACACGAAGCTTTTACAACTAAAACAATAATTGCTTCAGAAAAACCGCGTACTCATCTACTATTAAAGGGAATATTCCGGAGTGGCTCAGCATGTACACGTCAGTATTTCCCTTTAATTTCTTTTCTAATCCCTGTCGTAACAAAGGTCGCCATGTTTATTCGCGATTGATCTATTGCCTTTGCTTCGGCACTCTCGCCTTTAGCACTCTCGCCTTCAGCCCTCTCCTCTCCGCCGAGATGGTTAAATGGACGGATGAAAAAGGGCAAATACATTACGGTGATACAGTACCAAAAGAGTATCGTACCGAAGCCGAAACCGTTGAACTAAAAGAAGCTCCCACCCTAGGAATGAGTGACGAAGAAATTAAGGCGTTGGAAAACAAGACAAACGCGTATCAAATGAAAATTGAAAGAGAACGGCTCTTACAAGAGCGTCACGAGCAGTACGAAGCCTATAAAAACAGCCAAAAACCACGCACGGCAGCCTCTCCCCCACCCAGCAAAACGCCTCTTACCCGAGAACAATGTCGCGATACGCACCCCACAAAAACAATCGATCGCGTTCGCTGCTTCAATGAAGCCGCGAACGATTAGGCGGCTACCGAGCCTTCAGCCTCGTTACGCTATGCGTTTGCTTCACGCCTAAAATCCTCTCTTTTTACAGATCTAACGCCCATAAAAAAACCCGAGAGGTTACTCTCGGGTTTTTTTATGGGCGTTAGCGTTACGTAACCGGCCGTTAAAGTAGCAGCTTTCTAACATCTGCTAGTACTGCACCTAAATAGGTGAAGAATTTACCCGCATCTGCTCCGTTAATCGCACGATGATCGTAAGACAAAGAGAGTGGTAACATCTGACGAGGTACGAATTCAGAACCATTCCAAACCGGCTTAATAGCCGCCTTAGAAACACCCAAAATTGCAACTTCTGGAGCGTTTACGATTGGAGTAAAGCCAGTGCCTCCAATAGGACCAAGGCTCGAAATAGTAAAGCACCCGCCCTGCATATCACGCGGCATCAGTTTCCCTTCACGCGCCTTACCAGCAAGCGCTACAGACTCCGCCGCAAGCTCATACAAGCTTTTCTTATCGACATCTCGAATTACGGGTACCATCAGGCCATTAGGCGTATCAACCGCTACACCAATATTGACGTAACTCTTCTGCACAATATGCTCGCCATCAGCATGTAAGGATGCATTAAACTTTGGCTCTGCTCGCAATGCCGCAGCACACGCTTTTAGCAAGAAAGGCAATGGCGTAAGCTTGACGCCTTTCTTTTCAGCTTCGGCTTTCATGCCCTTACGGAAATCTTCTAAATCACTGATATCAGCATCATCAAACTGGGTAACGTGCGGTACGTTTAGCCAGTTTCGCGACATATTAAACGCAGTAAGCTTTTTGATTTTTGACATTTTCACGAGTTCGATTTCGCCAAACTGAGAGAAATCAACCTCAGGTATAGCCGGAATACCCGCGCCACCCGTTACTACTGCAGAAGAAGATTTTTGGGGCTGAGCTAAGATAGATTTTACAAAGCTACGCACATCATCTTTAACAATACGATTACGCGGTCCAGTTGGCTTGACCTTGCCAAGATCGACACCTAGCTGACGCGCCAATTGACGAACCGCTGGGCCAGCATAAAAATCACCGGAGCTAGGGGCTGCTTCTTGAGTCGCCGCCGGCTTTGCCGCTACCGGAGCCGGTGCACTTGGTGCAGAAGCAGATTTAGACGGCGCAGAAGGTGCGGCAACAACCGTTCCCTCCACTTCCATCGTTAAAATTGGTGTGCCCTCAGACGCTTTATCGCCTTCACTCATGAGCAAGCTGACAATCTTGCCACTTTGTGTTGCAGGTATTTCCATCGATGCCTTATCGCTTTCTAGCACGATAAGCGAATCGCCATCAGAAACTTCATCACCCACAGCAACACAAATTTCAATAACTTCAACGGATTCGGAACCCCCTATATCGGGTACGTTCACTTCCACCACTCCACCCGGCGTAACAACTGGAGAGGGTGCTACTGCTTGAGCCGTTGCTGGAGCGGTCGCTTCTACAGAAACGCTTTCAACCATAGCAGGCACAACCGTTCCAACAGTCGCCAACACTAAGATGGCATCGCCCATTGAAACCTTTCCGCCTTCGCTAATACTCAGGCTAACAACCGTTCCACTAGCAGGGGATGGCACTTCCATTGAGGCTTTATCACTTTCAAGCACGATCAACGAATCACCCTCGTTAACCTCATCGCCAACAGCGACGCAAACTTCAATAATATCAACGGCTTCCGAACCGCCTATATCAGGAACAGTAACAGTTTCTTCTGCACCTACAGCAGGGACTGGAGCAGGAGCAGGAGCAGGAGCAGGAGCAGCTTCCACTACCGCCGTGGCGGGCGCTGGCGTGCTCTCGGCTGCAGATGTCTCTTCGACTGCAGCAGCAGCCGTTTCTATTTCAATAAAATTTGCACCTTCCGATACACTGTCACCTTCAGTGATCAATATTTTAAGGATAGTTCCAGCCACAGGGCTTGGAATGTCCATTGACGCCTTGTCAGATTCCAACACAATTAAAGAATCTTCCGCTGCTACAACATCGCCGGGCGCAACGCAGATTTCAATCACATCCACGCTGTCGGCGCCACCAATATCAGGCACCTGGATAGTTTGCTTAGCCACTAATTCACTCTCCCTTAGCAAGTCGTTGGGTCTGTTTTTTCAGGGTCAATGCCGTACTTTTGCATAGCATCGGTGACAGTTTTTGCCGGTATCTTGCCTTCATCCGCCAACGCTTTCAGCGCGGCGCAGGTAACAAAGTAACGGTCCACTTCGAAAAAGTGGCGCAGTTTGCTACGTGTATCAGAACGGCCGAAACCATCTGTCCCCAAAACAGTATAAGAACCAGGAATATAAGCGCGCAACTGCTCAGAGTAGCTCTTCATGTAGTCTGTAGAGATAATAAACGGGCCGTCAGCAGACTCTAATGTCTGAGTGAGATAAGACTTGCGAGCCTCTTCTCCTGGATGCAGAAAGTTCCAGCGATCCGTACGTTGTCCGTCACGCGCCAGCTCATTCACACTAGTTACACTCCAGATATCCGACTCTACGCCCCAGTCTTCACGCAACAACTCAGCTGCAAACTCAACTTCGCGCAAGATAGAACCTGCGCCCATCAACTGAACACGTTTCTTCTTCGCCGCTTTTTTACCCGTTTTCAACGGGTAAATACCGCGCACGATACCGTCTTCTGCACCGAGAGGCATATCGGGGTGTTTATAATTTTCGTTCATCGTGGTGATATAGTAGAAGACATTTTCTTTGTCGACATACATACGTCTCAAACCATCCTGAATAATTACGGCAAGCTCGAAGCCATAGGTGGGGTCATAGCTGCGACAGTTTGGAATGGTATTCGCCATTAGATGGCTGTGGCCATCTTGGTGCTGTAAACCTTCGCCATTTAGCGTCGTCCGGCCAGAGGTTGCACCAATGAGGAAACCACGCGCTTGAATATCGCCAGCCAACCACGCTAGATCACCGATACGCTGAAAACCAAACATCGAGTAATACACATAGAAGGGCACCATCGGCACTTTATAAGTGCTATAGGCCGTTGCTGCCGTAATCCAAGCAGACATTGCACCGGCTTCATTAATGCCTTCTTCTAGAATCTGGCCTTTTTTGTCTTCTTTGTAATACATGATCTGATCGTGATCATGTGGCGTGTAGTGCTGTCCCTCTGACGAATAGATGCCAAGCTGACGGAACATGCCCTCCATACCAAAGGTTCTAGCTTCGTCGGGCACAATAGGCACGACCTGCTTACCCATATTTTTATCTTTGGCAAGCGTTGAGATATAACGCACAAATGCCATGGTAGTCGAGATTTCTCGCTCGCCAGTAGATTTCAATAAGCCTTTGAACTTATCCATCTCGGGCAACTGCAACGCGTCAAAATCAGACACTCGGGCGGGTAAATAACCGTTTAGCGCTTCACGACGCTTGCGCATATAGACCATTTCTGGAGCGTCTGGCGCAGGGCGATAATAGGGTACTGTTTTTAAATCATCATCAGAAATAGGAATACCAAAGCGATCCCGAAATTTCTTCAAGCTTTCGATATCAAGCTTTTTCACAGAGTGCGTGATATTGGCAGATTCACCCGCAGCACCAAGACCATAACCTTTGACGGTTTGCGCCAAGATAACGGTTGGATGACCTTTTTGCTCTGTGGCAGAAGCGTAAGCAGCGTACACTTTTTGCGGATCGTGACCACCACGGTTTAATTTGAATATTTCTTCGTCTGTCATGTCGGCAACTAACTCAAGCAATTCTGGGTATTTCCCAAAGAAATGCTCACGGGTATAACCACCGCCATTCGCTTTATAGTTTTGTAGCTCGCCATCGACCACTTCGTTCATGCGCTTTTGCAGCAAGCCGGTGGTGTCTTTTTCTAATAGGCGATCCCAACCGTCACCCCAAATGAGCTTGATCACATTCCAACCAGCGCCACGGAAAACACCTTCCAGCTCTTGGATGATTTTACCATTACCGCGCACAGGGCCATCAAGTCGCTGTAAATTACAGTTGATCACAAAGATCAAATTTTCTAGCTGCTCGCGACCAGCTAAAGAAATAGCGCCTAACGTTTCTGGCTCATCACACTCGCCGTCGCCAAGGAATGCCCACACTTTACGATCGCCACGTGCCGACAATCCACGTGCCGACATATAGCGCATAACGTGTGCTTGATAAATAGCCTGAATGGGGCCTAAGCCCATCGATACAGTAGGGAACTGCCAGTAATCAGGCATCAGCCAAGGGTGGGGGTAAGAGGATAAACCATTGCCATCCACCTCTCGGCGGAAGTTATCCAACTGATCTTCACCTAAACGACCTTCTAAGTAGGAACGTGCATAGATGCCAGGGGAAATATGCCCCTGAAAATAAATAAGATCGCCACGCTGCTCGCCGTCATCACCACGAAAAAAGTGGTTAAAACCAACTTCATATAGAGTGGCCGAGGATGAGAAAGACGATATGTGACCGCCGAGACCTTCGTTATTATCGTTAGCACGCATGACCATTGCCATGGCGTTCCAGCGAACCAAAGAACGAATTTTACGCTCCATGTGGAAGTCGCCAGGAGAACGTTTTTCGTCCTTCACTGCAATACTGTTAACGTAAGGCGTTCGAATGGCTGAGGGCAGTTTAACGCCAGCCTGAGTCGCCGCATTGGCCAATTCAACTAAAAGGTAGCGAGCACGGTCCGCGCCATTGTGCCGAATTACCGATTCTAAAGCCTCCAACCATTCTCGGGTTTCGAGAGCATCAGTTTCTTCAAGCATTCAAGCCTCCTGTTATATCTGCGTAGGTTCTCGCAGTTTTTTAATAAATTGATTCCCACCAGTGTTGCTTACAGTGGTAACTATAAGCAACAACTGCTCATTTTTTTCATCGCTTAGATAAGATGGTTTAGATTGTTTCCGGTTCTAGCCTAAAGCAAAGTTGATCTATTCAGGATGTTGTCATGGTTGCGGTTTGTACGTAGAAACCACACTTTAATCCCCATAGAACGGCTAAACGTAACCAACATTCAGTCTGTATACGCCGCCGAGAAAGGCCGCTAATAGCACCTCTCTAGACCACATAGTCACGCTAATAAAGCGTTAAGATAGTGCAAAACCAAAAACAAAAAACCTGAGAAGTGCGAGTTTTTTGGTGTCACGATTCTACACACATCGTTTTCAATTAGCCAGCCTACTATTTAGCTGCACCGCAGCATTCATGGGCGCTAACACCCCATTTAACGTGCGTACTTTCGCCACAATTCAGTGCATGTAGCCCGCGCATACGTTATGCCGACTTGCAGCGATTATTTGTTTGAAGGTTCACGGCCAGATGGCCCCTCTTCTGCATCTAACCGACTGACAGTGGGCCACGCATTGATAACGGCTTTGCATAAGGTCGCCAAAGGAATGGCGAAAAACACCCCCCAAAAGCCCCACAACCCACCAAACACTAACACGGATAACACGATAACAACGGGGTGCATTTTAACGGCTTCAGAAAATAAGAGCGGAACAAGTACGTTACCATCAAGCATTTGAATGATGCCGTAAACAACCATCACATAGAAAAACTCATTCGCCCAGCCCCACTGAAAAAAGCCAATCAAAGCAACAGGCAATGTAACAACCGCCGCTCCAATATAGGGCACCAACACCGACAGCCCCACCGCTATACCTAACAACAACGCATACTGAAGCCCAAGAAAACTAAAGGCGATGCTACTAACCCCTGCCACAATCACAATTTCTACGGATTTACCCCGTACATAATTGGCGATTTGCAGGCTCATCTCTACCCATATTTGTCGCATTACAGGTCTTTTTCGAGGCAATACACTGCTAAACCATTGCAGCATTTGCTCACTATCCTTCAAGAAAAAGAATACTAAAATAGGCACCAATACCATATAAATGAGAATGCCCACCAACACCGGCAGCTGTGCCACCGAAAAGGACAAGATACTTTGACCCCACTGGGTCATTTCGATCCTTAACGCGCCGATTAACTCACGTACCTGCTCTTCCGTTACTAAGCCCGGATACTGCTGCGGCAACAAAAGCATCACTTGCTGCCCCTGAACCAACATTTTTGGCGTCTCATTCAATAAATTGATGAGCTGCCGCCAAAAGACAGGAACAAGAAATACCACACACACCAATAGCGTACCGGCCAATACCACAAATGTCAGGCTTACCGAGATAGTGTGCGAAGCGCCCCAACGCTTTAACTGCAGCACTATGCCCTGCATTAAAAATGCGATAATAATGGCGGCTATCATTGGCGCCAACACAACGCCCATACTAACTACCACAACTACGCTGACGATGAGTATGACCGCAACGAGCACAGCTTCTTCGTCCGCAAAATAGCGTTCTAACCAAGATTGAAAAATTTTAATCATAAAGCGTCGTTTCGACCTTTTTGTAAGAGGTATTGGTATACACCTTCAGACACCTCAAATTGAAGCAAACTATGTACTGAAAGCTTTACGAAAGCCTGTATATCTCTCTCGGAAGCAGGGTCTGTCGCCAAGAGCCACAGTGTTTCACCTGGTTGTAATTTGCTCAGTCCTTGCTTCGCCTTAAGCAAAGGCATTGGACAGGAAAGCCCGGAAGCATCTATAGTCAGGCTGGTATTAGCGTGGGTAATCAAATGATTTTGCCTCTTCTATGAAAGTCTTAGTAAACATTTGTTGTGCTCGCAGTAAAGAATCGCCAGTGAACTCCTATCGCTTATACACGTCTAACAAACCTGTAGCGTTGTTTCGCCGCGGCATTATAATTCATTGCTTAAGCTGATAGAAAAAAACAACACCACCGCTTAATGAGCCTTAGTCAAATCAGGCGATGAATAACAAGGTTTTACCGTTTTGATAAAAATTAGCGTGTTACAAATCCCTAGAGTACTCTTAGCGGCACTCATAGGCCTAAGCTTATCGGCCATGGTTCTGGCCGCCGACTTACAGATACCCGACCTAGGCGGCACCAGCGCAGGCCTAATTACACCCGCCCAAGAATACGAATTGGGGCAAAAATGGCTACAAGTATACCGCGCTCAAGTGCCGACCACCTCAGATCCCTTTATACAATCGTACGTCGAGCGCCTTATTCGACAACTCGCAACCTATAGCGAACTCGATGATCGGCGGCTTGAAATACTGGTTATCGAAAACCCATCTCTCAACGCATTCGCTGTTCCTGGCGGCATAATTGGTGTGCACACCGGCTTGTTTCGCTTTGCCAACACCGAAGAACAACTTTCGTCCGTATTGGCCCACGAGATTGCCCACCTTAGTCAACGACACTACGCGCGTAGGGTAGAAGCGCAGGCCAATGCAAGCACATCACTTGTAGCAGCTTTCGTTGCCAGCATAATTATAGGTATGACCGCCGGAAGTGATGCAGGTATAGCCGCAATGGCTGCGGTTAACGCCGGCTCATTAGAAGCCCAGCTTCGCTTTAGCCGACAAATGGAACAAGAAGCTGACCGCATCGGTATGGAAACCATTGTGCGTAGTGGAATGAATCCTTACGCCATGTCAGAGATGTTTGAAAACATGTTACGCGCTTCGCGTTTTACCCGACGCCCGCTCGACTTCCTCATGACACACCCGGTTACCGAGACGCGCGTCAGTGATTCTCGCTTGCGCGCGCAGCAATTTCAGCACCCCGCCCCTAACAGTAATATCACCTATGAACTCGTAAAAATACGCGCGCAAATTCTGCACGAAAAAAGCCGTAATGCCAGCGTTAGAATTTTTGAAGATGAGCTACGCGGAACCAATTACAGCACTTCAGCGGCCAAATACGGCCTCGCCGTAGCACTCACTCGTGACGGAAAAACCAGCGAAGCAGAAATATTGGTAGATGAACTACTAAAAGAAGCGCCACAAAATGCTTTCTATCGCGTAGCAAAAGCGGACATATATGCCAAAGATGAAAACTTCGATGCAGCTCTAGCCATACTCGAAGAGGAGCTGGCTAGCCAGCCTAACCACCATGCATACAATACTCGCTATGCCGAAGTTCTGATGGCCGCAGGACAATACAAAAAATGTAATCTAATTTTACGTGAACACGTCAAACGTCGCCCTAAGGACGATTACATTTGGTATTTATTGGCAGAAGTTGAGGGTTTAGCGGGCAACATTTTTGAAGTTCATATGGCTCGAACCCAATATTTCAAGCTAAACGGATTGTTCGACAAGGCCGAAATCCAATTAACCAACGCGCTTCGATTAACAACTACCACAGACGAACAGACTCGCGCTAAGATACAAGAGGAATTAAAAAGCATTAGAAAAATGAAACAAGATTTAGCCGAATTCTAAGCTAAGAGCTTTAAGGTAGTAGCTTCAATCCACGACCATTGGCTGAACACACGACCAGTGGCTATCTTGTAGCCACTGGGTAGTCACTTCGACACTCATCGGACGCGCGATAAAAAACCCTTGCACGCTATCACATTGATGCGACACTAATTGCTGATAGACATTATCCGTTTCTACGCCTTCAGCCACCACGTTTAAACCGAGATTGTGGGCTAAATTGATCGTCGAGTTCACAATAATTTCATCCTGCTCATCGTCACACATTCCATGCACGAAGGACCGATCAATTTTTAATGTTTTTACCGGTAAACGCTTTAAATACGCTAACGAAGAATAGCCTGTACCATAATCGTCAATCGCAAAACACACACCTAACAGAGCCATTTTATCCATGGCATCTTTCGCCCGATCAGGATCTTTCAATATAACCGACTCGGTAATTTCAAGCTCTATATGCTTACCGTCCAACTCATAGCGCTTAAGCATTCGTTTTAAAAACGGTAACAATCGGTCGTCAGTTACATTTCTGGGCGACAAATTTATCGCCATTGAAAGATCATACCCTTTAGATCGCCAAATAGCGCACTGCTTTATCGCGTGCTCCATTACCCAGCAAGTCATAGAAAAGATCATATTCGATTTTTCTGCGATAGGCACAAACTGTGCGGGAGGAACCATTCCAATGGTAGGATGATCCCAACGCACCAATGCTTCAAACCCGTGAACTTTATTTGTTTTTATATCGATTTTGGGCTGAAAATACAATAACAAATCGTCTTTACGGATAGCTCTACGCAATGCGCCAATAAGCTCTAGGCGGGTTGGCGAATGAGGGTCGTGATCCGCATCATAAACAGATACCCCCTTTAAGGTTTTCTTCGCATGGTACATTGCCACGTCGGCATAACGCATTAAGGTACTGAGATCTTTTGCTTGTTGCGGATAGAGAGAAACGCCAATGCTTGCACCGATTTCAGAATCTATCGTTTCAATTCTAAACGGCTCACATAAACAGTCTAAAAATCGATGCCCCATGACAACCGCTTGCTGCTCGTTTCGAATTCTAGGTAGAAATATCGCAAATTCATCACCACCGAGCCGCGCCACTATCCCATCGACTTCCGATAACTCGGCCTCTAAACGCGGCCCTAATTGTTGCAAAACTGTATCGCCAGCACGATGGCCTAAAGTATCGTTTATTTCCTTAAATCGATCGAGATCCACAAGTAACAAGGCCATCATTCGGTTGTGCCCATGCTCGGCCAAGGCTTTCTCTACGGTGGAGTACAGCAACGTTCTATTAGGAAGGCGTGTAAGGGAGTCGTGATTGGCGAGGTATTCCATATGATCTAAATACTGCTTATGAGCAGTAATATCTCGGGTAATACCCCACGCGCGGGTCAAATATCCATTCTCAACAATGCCGATCGCCGTCGTCTCCATGTAGCGAGGCGAATCCACTTTGCCGGCACGAGTAAATTCTTGATTAACCAACCGATAGCCAGAATCGATGAAAGCCTGAATATCGTGTTTACTCGACATTGACCCACTACGATGAAGCGGCATGCCAACGACATCGGCTTGGCTCTCGGCATTATAAAGTCTAGCTAACGTATCATTGCATTCGGCAAGCACTGCTCGCTTGAGTATTTGTTCTACTTGCGTGGTTACCGGTGAACAGGTATCAATTGGGGGGCAAATATCATAGCGCCATATCGCGTCAGCACTGTTTGCAATAAACGCCTTATACTTAGCTTCGCTGTCTTGAAGCGCATGCTCCTTTATGACATTTTCAGTAATATCTGTAACAACCAAGATAATACCGTTTACGCGTTGTTTTTCATTAATTGCCGGGATTTTATCGACGCTTAGCCAGAATTCACAACCCTCCTCTTCAGCCCGTTCTCGGGTTCCCCAAACGGGTACACCTGTCCTTCCTACCTGAAGGATCTCACGCTGAGTTTCAATTGCATTATCCCAATGCTGCGCCAATTCAACGAAACTCTTACCCTGAGTCTCTTCAATAGAGCGCCAACGTCTAGCCCGTCGGTTACCGTAAACAACCGTACCCCAACGATCTAGATAGAAAATAACCGCACGCATGGCATCAAGAACATGCAGTAACTCCCTATTATTGGTGAGAGTATACTGCCCTGCTTGAGCTATTCGAGCTATCTGGCTGATTGGCGGCTTTGTCAAATGGGCAAACCTTGGTAGGCGAAAGCGCGGGTAAATCGAAAGTATAGGCCAAGGAATTTAAGCTTTTCTGAATCGACAACATTTGGCACTAATTGCAACTTTATTTTTTAAGCGACTGCCCGCAAAGCCGGCAAAAATCAGCATCACTTTCATGCCCGACAGCCCGACACGAACGGCACGATACACCGTCTCTAACGCGCTGCATCTCCTGCGCAAGCTCGGCCGTAAAAATACCGGTAGGAACCGCTAGTATCGAATAGCCCGTTAACATCGCGGCGGAAGCAATCAGTTGGCCCAATATGGTTTGCGGCGTGATATCCCCGTAACCCACGGTTGTAATCGTCACGATTGTCCAATAAATACTTTTAGGAATGCTGCTAAAACCGTGCTCAGGGCCTTCAACAAGATACATAAGTGAACCGAAAATTGTCGACAAAACGAGTACAGAGACAAAGAAAATGAGTATTTTTCGGCGAGAAAGAAATACCGCGCGCGTTAGTATGTTCGCCTCAGACAAATAACGAACCAATTTCAGTATTCGGAAAATACGTAAAACTCGCAACAACCGAACAACCAACAAATAGTTGGCGCCAGGGAAAATAAGCCCGAGATAACTGGGTAATATAGAAAAGAAATCAACAACTCCGTAAAAACTAAAGGCATACTTTAGAGGTCTCGGCGAACAATAAAGCCTAACGATATACTCCAACGTAAAAATAACGGTAAACAGCCACTCTATTAGGCGAAGATAGCCACTCCACTGCCCCGACATCCAGCTTACAGAATCGATCATCAGTGCCGCCACGCTTGCGACAATAAGCCAAAGTAAAACCACATCAAAACGCCTGCCCGCAGGCGTTTCTGTTCCGAAAATCACATCGTAAAGTACGTGTTTCAGATTACGGCTTTCCATATGATTTTCAGTTTTTTTTGATTCGCCCATTCGTTCCACCTTTTTTTCACAGTATACCGCTTGCTCGCTCGCATCCGCTATTTAAGAACGTATAATATTCGCACATCACGATACGAGAATTTTACCCATGAAAAACAGTAAATTAGTCTATTCCACCGATACAGGAAGAGTCAAAGAAGAAACACCCGCGGCCACAATCTCGCCAACCGATGGCATTATACGTATTCGACGAGAAACAAAAGGGCGAAAAGGCAAGGGCGTAACAACTCTCGCGGGCTTTCCCCTCGATGACAAATCGCTCAAGGTCTTGGCGAAAACGCTTAAACAACATTGCGGCACAGGTGGTACCGTAAAGGAAGGCGTTATTGAAATTCAAGGCGACTACCGAGAAAGACTTCAATCCTATTTGACGGATAAAGGCTATACCGTGAAGTTCGCTGGCGGCTAAGAAGGCTAGAAACCAACTCTCCGCCTTAGCCTTCAGAGCTGGATCCAACTACCGCTTTATACCTTGATATTTTTTTTGAACTCACGAGCTGACAGGAGAAAACACCTTGATTGAAAATATGTAATATTCCTTTCAGGTAAAGTTTGAAATCCCGAACATGCTTACCGAAGTGATATTTTCTAAAAACACACGATTACTTTTTACATTATTACGCCAATGTTCTTTGATTGTCTTGTAATAATCAATAATTGGGATTTGTACGACTTCATCCAGCTCGAAATTACAGGAATCTAGCATCATCAATTCATCATGTAATGTAATTACCACTATAGCCATAAACCTTATTGATATGCTGGCTTAATCTATCACCAGCATGCTTGTATTTTGAATGTGTAAAATGCAACTCCTTGTTAACCATATATCCAGTTGGCTTTAAATATTTATACATTTTTTCGTAATAGGCAGATAAATCAGGGAAGTGAACAATGGCTTCGTCTGAATAAATAGCGTCATACGGTTTTCTTGGAGCGAGATTATTCCAATGTAATTTTTCAAAACCCGCATCTACACCATGCTCTTTTGCTTTTTTTTCTGCGACAGGGACAGCTAGCCCAGAAAGCGTGATTCCGTGACCTGTAACACCATATTTTTCACACAAATAAACCAGTGAACCACCCCAACCACAACCAACATCCAATATATGTTACCCAGGTTTTAAGCGCATCAAGCGAGCGTAAGTGTCCAGTTTATTTTCTTGTGCTTGGGTTAATGAAAACCCCTCCTCCCACATAGGACATGAATAATTATTCCATTTACCGCCCGTTACAACTTTAAAAAAATCTGGGTCACCTCGTAGTGATAAGCAACACGTTATTCCTGCTCATCAACATTAAATTCTTGATATAAATTTCGCTCAGACAGCACGGCTTCTCCCATATTTTCGGCAAGTTCATGATTCATAATTCGTCCTTGTTTTAGATACCCTTGAGTTAAAATATTTCACTATCAGTCTTTTATAACTATATAGATAAAAAATTAAGCCTTGTTTTGTACGATCAAGACACAGGTCTAATCTATTCCACAATAAGGGAGGGCCTCTTCAGGCAAACTAGCAGTGCCGACCAATCGTGTAAATTGTCTGCGGGTCGGAATGTAAAAAAGTGATGTTGATTCCACTATTATTTTTCCTTGGGAATTTATTACCCAGCCTTTTACTTTAACGAAACGACCACATTTACGAGTCACTACTGCCTGTGAATTTATAACGGCGTTGATACTTGTCTTGTCAAACCAACTTATGCGACTTGATAGAGTAATTGCATAAGTATTATATTTTTCATAAACGGCATAAGCGAGTAATTCGTCAACTAAAGCAAGTGTCGCCCCTCCATGCAATAACCCCGGATATCCCTCAAACCCTCTTGTTGCTTTCCAACTACAAGCAACACCACCATTAACCTCCTTATGTATGTCTAATTTCATTCCGTAAGGATTATTTTTTGTGGTAGCAAAGCTATGAAACTTTTCTGACATCGATCCAGGAGGAATTATCCTCTCGCCTAATTCAGGTATTTTACGTTTTATTTTTCGCGTTTTTTTCGAAAACTCATTGATACAAATCGTTTGATAAAAAAAACGATCATATCGATTGATGGTAAATGTGAATACCATTTCATATGTTACATATCCTTAACGATGAGATGAAATATATATCATCCTAGCAGAGACCTAAAGGCAATTAATACACTTCAATAATATCTGATGACACATCAGGTATTATTGTATAAAAAAAACCCCCATCGTACAGTATTTACCATGTTATACAAATTGCAAAAACAGTGAAATCTTTAGTCAATCATTGCCGGCTTTATTAAGCTTGTGGCCTGCCTTATTAACAGCTTTTAATTCAAATCTGCAGTGCATGAAAATGGCTACATATTGATGTTTTCATTAGCCCCGCGCTGCCACGAGCAGGACGGGTCGGCAAAGTAAACAGCTCTTCTAGCCTCCTCTTCTTTAGAGCGATTTTTTATCGACTGATATTTTTTGGTTCAATTATTGCTCGGGCCTTGACAGTTTTGGTGATTATTCCAATTCAATCAAATTTCCGTCAAATATTTGACCCGAGGGCCAACCGATGAACGCTCCAGACCTGTGGTTATTACTGGATACCAGTGTAAAAATTTCATTCGGCGCTATATTGGCGTGTACTTGCTTTTGGTTGGGGAAACGATGGCACTTTAAGAAAAACCCTCAAAAAACACTCACCCGAAGATAAGAAAATGGGGCTTCTGGAACAAATCTCCTCCGATGTCGGTCACGTCAATCATAGTTTCGCCAAATATTCGTCTCTCGTTATCGAATCGACGAAGTTCGGCAAACGCTGGCCTCCAGCACGAAAACAAGAGCTCGAAAGGGTCAATAGCGAGCTCGTTGCAGAGTTTGAACGGTTATCCGCAGCCGAAGCGCGATTGTTGATGTTGGGCGAAAAAAACCATGGAAAAAACTCTGCGCCTTTATGCCTCGCGAATAGCCCTTTTTCGCAAGCAAGTTTACGTAGGAAGACAGGATATTAGCGAGCAGGAGATTGCCGACTTGAAAAATTCTATCATGCAATTGAGAGAGCAATTTTATGACATTCTCAGCCGGCGATATGACAAACTTTTGGCGGCTTGAATAAACAGCCTGTTAGGCATATTTTATGCGTAAGTTATTTTTCTCACCACCTACCGTTAGGCGCGGTAAAAAGCACAATGCCATTATTATCATCCAAAGACGTTCCTTATTTTTCCGCGCGAGCTTCGTTAAAATAAAAAAATCACCCACAATGTTGTTGCGCGCAGACTCGATATCAACCGTTCACGCACCTAATCTATAAAATTACGAGCAACGCTGTACGATTATAAGATACGTTTTATTAAAGACGTTCAGGGGGGGGAGCAGCAGGGGAAAAACGAATACAGTAGAATTAATAAAGGAAGAGCCAGAAGAAGAGAACACCAAAGAAAATACGCAGCAAGAAACGATTTTTTCGCTTCACTCATTTTGTATCTCAAGCTTTCCCTGCTCTAAAGCGTTGCGGCTAGAGCGAAGAGGCGCTAATAAATAGACGCATTATGCTGGAAATTCGGCTGCGTACTTTTCTATCCATTCGCTTGCCGCTTCTTCAATGGTCAACTCGCGGCCTTCTCCGTCCAGCACCGCAGTGCGATAATGCTCAATATGGCATACCTGCTCTACCATTCTCACACTATACTGCGTAGACGGTTCATTAAACTGCACACCAACGGCAAAATGATCGCCTTCAGGCCGACACCATGCAACCATTCCGTCTGCTTCGTAAGGTGGTTGTTCAACCGATATTTCGATATGGATAGGTGTACCTTTTCGAACAGGGCAATCGGCGTTAAAGCATAACCCTCCCTGGCTCACATCCCTAAGTCGGTCCGAAGCAAAAAAATCGTTGCCGGCTAAAGCCGTGTATTTTTCCTTTTGTAAGCCTAAGCAGTATGCAATAGGGATATCAGAAGGATGACGAATATACTGGCGCATAAGTGAATCACCATTGTAAAACCATTGAGCCCAGTAGCTATACCAACCGATCCAAGAATCGACAATATTACTGACCACAGGGTTTGCTTCGTTAAAATGTTTACTGTCAACTTTAACTGTCATTACAGCCTCACATTAGTGGCTAGGTAGTCTGCTCAAAGGGTTCTTCGCAAACCAATCGATATTAAGCAGAATAAAAACACCACTAAAACGTCATTAACGGATATTACTTAAATGACTGCACTATTCGTTCCATCTTGCTGAAACCTTCCTGCAGCGATTACAACAATACCCACACCAGACCAACCTCAATCGCACTACATTAGACCTTTTGTTTCGAAGGCTATCCTTGGCTCAAAGAGCAATACAACATCAATGGGATACCCTCCCAAGCTACCTCTTGTTAGCGGCAGATTTTCTGGCTACTTTAGTTATAGCTTATTAACAAGCGAATGCATCAAGTTGTAGTTGCAATGACTATTGTGATGGGAATTTTGTCGGCGAAACAAACAATACCAGGGGAATTCAAATCAATTGAATCTTAAAAATCTTTTTAATAGCACAAAACAAGATTAATCGAACAATTTAGCCTGCTCTAATAACGTTTTGACTGGCCCGAAAGACCTCCGATGAATATCGCAGGGCCCCAGTTTTTGAAGGGCGCTCATATGAAGCTTAGTGGGGTAGCCTTTGTGTTGAGAAAAACCATAGCCAGGATACTCAGTTTCTAAGACCGCCATCTCTCGATCACGCGTTACTTTGGCCAAAATTGACGCTGCGCTAATCTCGGCTATTTTAGTATCACCCTTAATAATCGCCTCGGCAGAATATTGCCATTTTGGCAGACGATTTCCGTCCACCAATACATGGGTCGGCTGAACAGAAAGCGCTTCAACCGCGCGCTTCATCGCCAGCATGCTGGCCTGTAAGATATTAATATTGTCAATTTCTTCGACTGACGCTCGAGCGACTGCAAAACTTATACTTCGCTCTTGGATGAGTTCAAATAACGCATCACGCTTTTTTTCCGATAATTTTTTCGAATCAGCTAAACCTTCAATACCGTGATCTAACCCAAGCACAACAGCGGCGGCAACAACATCGCCTGCTAACGGCCCGCGCCCTACTTCATCAACACCCGCTATACACGTGTTTGGCTTAAGCATTCGTATTTTTATCGCGTTTAGTCGCTACTAGCGTACAAACGGCATCCGCCGATGCCTTATCCGCATTTTTTCGTAACGATAAATGAATTTTATCAAATTCAACTAGCAATGTTTTTACACTATTAACGTTCACTAGATATTCATTTAATGCATTGGCAATATTTTCGGCAGTTGCCTCGCGTTGCAATAACTCCGGCACCAACAACCTTTTTGCTAAAAGATTAGGCAAGCCGACGTAGGCGCTTTTCACTAATCGACTCAATACCCACCAAGAGAAAGCTCCCATTTTGTAAGCAATCACCATTGGTTTTTTTAGTAACATAGCTTCTAAAGTTGTAGTGCCTGAAGCCATCAATACAATATCCGCCGAAGCCATTACCTCGTGAGATTGCTTTAAAAAAACCGTTAGTGGCAGCTGAGGGAATTTAGTCGCAATACTTTCTATCTGAGATTTTCGCTTTTCATTGGCCGCAGCCACCACAAAGCGTAACGTAAAGACATCTGCGTTTAGCTGTGCACTATTGATTGCCATAAGCTGAAGTGCTGAATGAAAAAAAGTTTCGCATAACTGAGAGACTTCTCCAGCACGACTTCCCGGTAAAATTGCTATCGTTTTGACCGCATTTGACACAGGAAGACACAATGTTTTTTGGGCTGCTATTCGATCTACGTCTAGCGGTATCTCATCTGCTAATGTGTGGCCCACACATACCACTCGAACGTTATGATCACGATAAAATTGTTCTTCGAACGGGAATAACGTCAACATTAAATCAACAGCTCGTGCTATTTTTTTAACTCTTCCTTGGCGCCACGCCCACACAGAAGGGCTAACGTAATGCGCGGTAAGAACACCCGCCTTACGGAGTTTTTCTTCCAGTGTTAGATTAAAGTCCGGCGCGTCTACGCCAACAAAGATATCAGGTGGGTTTTGAATAAAATGTTGACACAGCTGTTTTCGGATCGACAACAATTCAGGTAGTCGTTTTAATGGATCGATTAAGCCCATAACGGCGAGTCGTTCCATATCATGTAACGATTTAAAGCCGAGAGCGGTCATGCGCGGGCCACCTACACCCTCAAAAATACAATTCGGGTAACGACGCTGCAACTCTGCCATCAAACCCGCGCCTAATATATCGCCAGATGTCTCACCAACAACAATCCCTACACGTGTTAGTAAAGAGTTACCGCCAACCGCCTTACTCATCAACGAACAATTCCACGAGTAGAATTTTTAAGCGAATCAATCAAACGATTAAGGCAAGGCACTTCATTCGCCATAATTTCAAGCTCCTCAATTGCCTTTTCAAGCGTAAGCCCACGGCGATAAATAACTTTAAACGCCTTGCTCAACGCGGATATTTCCGCTTTATCAAAACCTCGACGCTTCAAACCTTCCATATTGATACTACGTGCAGCGGCTGGCGCACCGGCAACCATCATGTAAGCGGGAATATCTTTACCCACGGCGCTGCCCATTCCGGTAAAACCATAGGCGCCAATACGGCAAAATTGATGGACTAGAGTATAGCCACTAAGAATTGCGTAATCATCAACGATAACGTGCCCCGCCAACGCGGAATTATTCACCAAAATACAATGATTACCTATTACGCTATCGTGACCAATATGCACGTAAGCCATAATTAAGTTATCGTGTCCAATAACGGTTTCACTACGGTCTTGTACGGTACCGCGGTGAATCGTTACTCCTTCTCGTATAATATTATTGTCACCAATAATTAAACGAGTCGGCTCACCGTTGTACTTTAGATCCGGGGTAGATTCTCCAACACTCGAAAATTGGAATATTTGGTTGTTTTTTCCAATTTCCGTTGGCCCCTTAAGTACCACATGAGACGCTATTACTGTTCCTTCGCCTACGACAACATCTGGTCCAATCGTTGTCCAAGGACCGACCGAGACCCCTGTGGCCAACTGTGCTGAGGGATCAATAATCGCTTGTGGGTGTATTAAAGGCTCAGACATAACTGAATTTCCGAAGGTTTATTTCAGTTTAACCAACAGCCCGATCGGCACACATAATGATGGCATTCGTCACTAACTTACCTTCAACTTTCGCTGAACACTCGAACTTCCATATGCCACGTTTCACAGACATAACCTTCGCCTCAAAATACACCTGATCACCTGGTACTACTTGTCGCTTAAAACGAACTTTATCAATACCCGCGAAAAGATAAAGAGAGCCCTCATCCGGAGTTTTATTCATGGTTTTAAAACCTAAAACACCGCAAGCCTGCGCCATAGCCTCAACTAACATCACACCAGGAAATACCGGGAAATGAGGGAAGTGACCTTGAAAAACCTCTTCATTAATGGAAATGTTTTTATAGGCAACGATTGATTCACCTTCAACCAATTCTACTACACGGTCAATAAGCAAAAATGGGTAGCGATGCGGTAAGTATTTACGAATTTCTAGTATATCCAACATAGATGAGCCCCCAGTGCTCAGTTCTTTCGAAAACAAGCATAATAAACGAAGGCGCCTCTAGTTAAAGCCGATCAATTAGCTTTAAGCAGACGCGCCTTGATTGAATTTTATTTCTATCGTGTAGAAGCAGCTTTTTCTAAAGCCTTTAATCGCGCCGCCATATCATCTAGCTGCGTATATCTAACAGAATTACGGCGCCACTTTCTAACCTCTTGCACTGGCGGAATGGACGCATAGGCACCCGATTCCGTAATACCCTTGGTAACAATAGTGCCGCCATGAAAATACGTGTTATCCGCGATATCGATATGTCCGTTAATTGCTACCGCCCCAGCAATTTGGCAGTTTTTTCCTATGGTAGTGCTACCGGCGATACCAACACACCCTGCAATAGCAGAACCTTCACCAATTCTAACGCCGTGAGCGATATGCACGAGATTATCAATAATAACGCCATCTTCGATCACGGTATCGGTTAATGCCCCACGATCAATCGATGTATTTGAACCGATTTCTACACGATTACCGATCCGCACACCGCCTAGCTGATGGATTTTAACCCATCCTTTTTGCGTTGGCGCGAAACCAAAGCCATCAGAACCTAGAACAGTGCCGCCATGCACCTTCACGTCGTTACCTAAAAATACACCGGCATAAATAGTCACATTGGCATGTAACAGACATCGATCACCTAGTTGACTTCCATCGCCCACAACACAGCCAGCAGAAATTTCCGTACCCGCACCAATTTTGACGTGCTCGCCAATAACCGCATTTGGGCCAATGCCGACGGAAGGGTCGATAACGGCACTGTCTGCCACAACTGCTGACGGATGAATACCCGGCCTGATGACATTGCGTCGCTCGAAAATACGGCTCAGCTTTGCATAAGCCATATAGGGGTCATCCACTAAAAGCTTATTGCCTTCGAACGTGTCAGACTGTGCGGCCTTAACCACCAAAACACCTGCGCGACAAGCGGGCAAGTGCTTTGCAAATTTATCTTGAGCTAAAAATGTAAGATGATTCCCCTGCGCAAGCTCGAGCGTTTCTATAGCGCTTACTTCGTAGGTAGCTTCACCCACCCACTCACAATCGAGAAACTCCGCTAAATACTTGAGTGAAAAAGATTTAACAGCCATGGAAATCATCCTTAACTCTTATAAGAATTACCGACTAACGAGTTGTTTATAGTGACTTGTCGAGACCAGCGGTTACTTTCGCTGTAATGTCCAATTCAGGCATAACGGTATAAACAGACTGTGGACGTAAAACAATATCAATACCATCCGCTTTCATGATGGTATCCAACACGCCTTGCATTTTCGGTTGAAATTCCTGAGCAAGCTTATTGATTACCGCTGCATTTTCAGCTTGGATTTTTTTTGCAACCAGCTGTAAGTCGGCCTGAACATATTCCATTTTTTTTCGGTGTGAGGCTACCTGCTCTTGTGACCACGTAATGCCCTTAGACTCGGACTCTTTAGCCAGCGCTTTTAAATCGGCCTGCAGACTTTCTATTTGAGTCATCATGCGAGCGTAACCGGCGTCGGCTTTAAGCTTCTCTACGGCTTGCGAAGCAGCTTGGGTGGCCATAATGGCATTTTCATGATTAAAAATGGCAATTTTTCCGGCAAACGCTACGTTTGCGGCGGCCAAGAGTGCAACAACAGCGATGATTTTTCTAATAGTCATAATAGTTTCTCTTGTTTAAAGTTTTTTAAAAACCGGTACCAAATGAGAATTGGAAGGCTTCGGTTCTATCATTTTCATTTTTATGTAATGGCACAGAGTAGCTAAAGGTCATGGGGCCAAAACCCGAAATCCACGTAAAGCCCAAGCCCGCAGACGAACTTAAGTATTCAGGTGAAAATTCATGACAATTGAGTCGGCTGTAATCGTCTGGGCGGCAGTACCCCGAGAAGACGTTACCGGCATCCGCAAATGCCACTAATTGCATCGAGCGCGTATCTTCCAAAAAAGGAATCGGCAGTAAAATTTCTGCGCTAAACTCTGTAATAATATTGCCACCAATAGAGGTTGGGCGACGAGTATCTTTGCTATACATCATTAATTGGCCCGGCTCACACGAAGCCAATACACCACTGGTTAAAGCAGAAGCAGAGGTTGGATCTTCACATAAAATATGGACAGGCATTGCACCCGTTATTTCTGCCGCCTGAGGGTTGCCATCGCGATTTAAATCGGACCACCCGGTTGGTAAAGGCGCGCCGGTTGTTGACGATGTCGCCGTTCGATATTCCCACGCATTAGAACCTCGAGGGCCAAGCGTTGATCGTTCAAACCCTCGAACCGATCCAAAACCACCTGAATAGTAATTTTCGAAAAACGGCAGTTCATCCATACTGTTATAGCCATCACCGTAACCCAACTTCGTTTTTAATCGAAGCGTGAAGTTTCGCGATAAGGGGAAATAAATCTGACCATTGTAGGTCATTTTATAATATTCCATTTCGCTACCAGGAATTGTCGCTTCGAAATTTGCCCGCTGGGAGCTACCTCTAGTTGCCAATATACCGCGATTTAAAGTAATTCGGCTCCAGTTAAACGACAAGGTACCGCTGGAAAACTGACTGCCGTAACGATCGATAAAGCCCGGTAGCACAGGGACAAGCTCGTCATCCGTTATGGCGTAGGTATCAAGATCGAACTCTAAAAACGAGTTATTTTCAAAAGGTATTCCATTAGACCCTTGGTACTTAAGTGAAACATTTTCCCAGTCCGACTGCGTAATATAGCTTCCCCTGGTGTAATCACGAATTTTGGGGCTGCTTATAATTTCTTGTGGTGCGTAGCTTCCCGTATGAATAACTTGGTTGATAAAACCAACACCAAAGCCAACACGAGACACTTCAGAAATTGGGTAGCCAAAATTCATGTCTATCCCGTAGGCATCGGTACTGTAACTAGACACATTAATTTTTGAATAGTCTCTCGTACGGTAGTAAGCGCTAAAGCCGCGGCTAACGCCATCGGGAGTAAAATAGGGGTCGGAATAACCATAGTTATACAAGGTTTGGTAGGTGTTTTTGTTAATGCCAAAACTAACCTGCTTACCCGTACCCAACCAGTTGTTCTGCTGAACGGTTACACCTAAATTAAGACCCGTTGTTTGCGCATAACCGACACTGGCCTGAATACTGCCAGATGCTTGTTCTTCTACCGTATATTCGACATCGACTAAATCGTCTGTACCTGGAACATCAACGGTTTCCACTTGGACTTCTTTAAAATAGCCCAACCGCTCTAGTCGCACCTTTGATTGTTCTATTCGAGCATTAGACGCAGACGAACCTTCCATTTGACGCATTTCACGGCGCAACACTTCGTCGCTCGTTTTCGTATTACCGCGGAAGTTAATACGACGAACGTACACCCGAGAGCTCGGGTCGATAAAAAAGGTTACATCGACCGTATGGTCTTCTTGATTCTTCGTGGGTATACCTTCAACCGTTGCGTTGGTATAGCCCGCGTTCCCCATCATCGTTGTGACGTATTCAGAGGTGTCCGTCATGGATTGCTGAGAAAAAGTTTCCCCTTCACGTAGGAGTACGACACGCCGAATGCGTGACTCAGGAATAATAGGATCGCCCGCAACATCGATTGACTTAACGGTGTAGATTTCACCCTCATTAATATTAAGGGTGATGAATACCTGTGTTTTATCGGGACTAATAGAGATTTGCGTAGAAAGCACTTCAAAATCAAGATAACCGCGATCTAGATAGAAGGACTCTAACGTTTCGATATCACCCGTTAATTTTTCTTTTGCATACTGATCACTACTGGTGAAGAAAGAGTTCCATTCCGTCGATTTTATTTCAAATAACTCGAACAGTTCTTCGTCAGAATACAGTGAATTACCGACAATATTTAAATGTTTAATACGGGCCGATTTACCTTCATCAACCTGAATATCAATAGCGACCATATTATTCGCTAAGTCTTCCACTGTAGCTTCCACGGAAGCGCCATAACGCGCTCGGGAGACATACTGTCTTTCAAGTTCTCGCGTTATACCTTGGAGTAGATCGTGCTGAAGAATTTCACCTTCACGCAAATCGTTTTCGTCCATCACTTCGGTCAACTGCTCCGTTTTGATGGCTTTATTTCCCTCTATTTCAATCGATTTGATCGAAGGGCGTTCCTGCAATATAACAATTAACACTCCACCTTCGCGCGCAACTTGAACGCCGGAGAAGAACCCCGTAGCAAATAGAGAGCGAATAATATCCCGCACATTTTCTCTATCAACCACATCACCCACCTGCACAGGAAGGGCAGCGAATACTGGGCTAGCGGAAACACGCTGCAGTCCCTCGAGACGGATATCATCCACTCGAAAGTCCTGAGCCATTGTGGGCGCAGCTAACAATAGCAACGCAAAAAGAACCAAGAATCGCTTCATACTAGTAGGGTAACTCAACAAGATATCTTCTTATTTGTTATTAATTAAACGTGCTTATAGCAACTTAAGGGGGCTTCCCTCGAGTCGTTATAAGCGCAAGATGTCGTTATAGAACGCAATGACCATAACACCCATTAACATAGCCAAACCGGCTTGAAAGCCCATCAACTGTATCTTTTCAGATACAGGGCTGCCTTTCACCCATTCGACAAGACAAAACAGTATATGCCCACCATCCAGCACAGGGATGGGCAATAGGTTAAATACACCGAGGAGAACGCTAATATAAGCGAGGACGCTGACGAAGGTCCATATTCCGGCCTCCGCAGAATCGCCGACAACTTTAGCAATGCCTATCGGGCCACTCAAGTTCTTAGTGGATATTTCACCGAAAATTAATTTCTTCAACGACATAAGAACCGTTGAAATAACGTCCCCTGTGTTGATCACAGCCTGCTGGAGGCTTCCAAAAACACCATAATGAGACCGACGAATCATTGATTCGGGCCATGTTTCGGAACTCCAACGAATACCCATGAGGCCGCGTATAGCACCGCTATCGTCTTTTACCTCTGCCGGTGTAACGAGCAGTGTCTTGGGCTCCATTTGGCCCGCACTATTGACGCGCTCAACCACAATTTCCAATTCAACGCCCGCACGCGTCCCTATATAGTCACTCCACTGATCTCCACTTGAGCGTGATAGCCCATCGATGGTGATAACTTTATCTCCCACCTCAAAACCACCTTTAGCCGCAGGGCTGTCGGGCTGAACCATTTCGACAAACAACAAAACCGATGGACGATAAAAACGCATGCCCAAGCCGCTGATAACATCAGGTGCAACCTCGCCTTGAAGCCACTTAACGATGGGCGCTCGAGAGACATAAATGAGTTCGGAATCGGGGTATTTTACGTCGAAACTGATGTGTCCCGTTTCTCCCAACCGGTTTATAAGCTGCATTTCAACATCACGTCGACTCGCAACCGGTTCGTTATCAACGGCAACAATTTCTTGTCCAGCACTTAATCCCGCCATATCAGCAATGGACCCGGATTCTATGTCACCCAATACTGGCGACACAGAGACAGCACCCTGCATAGCCAACAGCCAGTAAAATACGATAGCTAAAAGAAAATTGGCGAGAGGGCCGGCGGATGCGATGGCGATGCGCTGAGCAACTGTTTTTTGAGTGAACGCGTAGGGCAAGTCATCTTCATCGATGTCGTGTTCACGTTCGTCTAGCATTTTGACATAACCACCAAGAGGAATGGCAGATATGGCGAATTCAGTTCCGTGTTTATCTTCCCAGCTCACTAAACGCTTACCGAAACCAACGGAGAACCGCAAAACTCTAACGCCACAGCGTCGTGCGACATAGAAATGACCATACTCATGTACCGTCACCAATATTGTGATCGCAATCAGAAAATACAAAACGGTGGTCAATACATCTATCACAGAGAAAATCTCGTTTTTTTGTTATTAATTGCTGACACGAGCAATAAAAGCGCGCGCACTTTCGCGTGCGAGATGGTCTGCATCTTTGACCGCAGCAAGTGAATCTGGTTCGCTTGCGCGCCAAGATTCCAATACCTCGGCAATCACGTCCGCAATTTGAGTAAAACCTAGGCGCCCATTCAAAAAAGCATCGACGCCAATTTCATTCGCCGCGTTTAAAGCCACTGCGTAGTCCTTCCCTTGCTTCATCGCATCTATCGATAGCCGCAAGCTTGGGAACCGATCAAAATCCGGCGCAGTGAATTCGAGCGCACCAAGGGTATAAAAGTTCAACGGTTCGACATTCGACTCAATACGCGCCGGCCAACCTAGGCAATTCGCTATAGGCGTTCGCATATCCGGCATGCCCATTTGCGCCAAAACAGAGCCATCGGTGTACTCTACCATCGAATGCACAATGCTTTGAGGGTGAATAACAATCTCAATATCGCTTGGCTGCGCCTTAAACAACCAACAAGCCTCAATAAACTCCAACCCCTTGTTCATCATCGTGGCGGAATCCACTGAAATTTTTTGTCCCATCGACCAATTAGGGTGTAAACACGCTTGTTCAGGCGTCTTACCCGCTAGCGCCGCAAGAGGTGTTTGCCGGAAAGGCCCTCCAGAGCCGGTCAACAATATTCTGCGTATACCCGCCGCCTGCAACGATTCGTATTGCCTGGGCATACACTGAAAAATAGCGTTATGCTCGCTATCGATAGGCATTAACGCCGCCCCGTGACGAGAAACAGCGTCGGTAAATAAACGGCCACCCATCACCAGCGATTCTTTGTTCGCCAGTAATACGCGTTTTCCTGCCACTACGGCAGCCATCGTTGAATCTAGACCTGCCGCACCCACTATGGCAGCCATAACGGTATCCACGTCAGCAGAGGATGCGATCTCAACGAGAGCCTTTGCACCCGACAACACTTCCGTTTTACTTCCCGCAGCGTGTAATGCAGTCTTTAACCGCAGCGCTGCGTTCTCATCATTTAATACTGCATATTCAGGGTGGAATTCCAAACACTGCGCAAGCATTCGCGCATCATGCTTATTGGCCCCTAGAGCAAAAATATTATATTTATCAGGATGAGCACGAATAACATCGAGCGTATTCACGCCGATCGAGCCCGTAGAACCTAATACCGATATCTGTTGCATGTGCTATACGACCTTCACTGCCCATTGAGTAGACAGTACAGCCAACGCAAATATAGGCGCCGCAGCGACCAAGCCATCAATACGATCCATAAACCCACCGTGCCCTGGCAACAATGTACCGCTATCTTTCACGCCTTGATGCCGTTTAACCATGCTTTCTACAAGATCACCCAGCACCGAAACAAACGCGGTGGGCAATAGAATGGCGACGAGTGAGGTCCAATTTCCACCGAAAATAGTGAGATTAGCAATTACCCCTAGCACCAGTACAAACACCAAACCACCGGCAACACCTTCCCAGCTTTTACCTGGGCTTACGTTCTTCGCTAATTTCGTTCGGCCAAACGCTCTACCGGTAAAATATGCCCCTATATCGGCAGCGGCAACGGTTGCAACCACCATCAATACCAACCAGCTTCCAGCAGGCTCTGCGCGTAAAAACAATAACGCTAACCATGCCGGCACGAGCACAAAACCGCCCATGAGCAGGCGAACAGGTACGGCACCCCATATAACCGCGCTCGAAGGGTAACCCTGCACCCAAAGCAACGCTACGGCCCACCAAACGGCTGTAGTAACCAAGAGAGCCTTCAAATGCTGAAGTTGATCGGGCGACTGCAAATACCAGCCAATAAACAAACCGACAAACGCTACAACAGCCGTATATACAGTGCGTGTAATGGGGCTTTTAAGCCCTGCAAGTGCCGCCCACTCCCATGCCGCTAGACTAACGACAACACCCGCTAGGATTGCAAAATGCAGCCATGTTCCTATAAACAGAACCGCCAAAAATGGCACCACTAAGGCAACCGCGGTGATAAATCGTTGTTTAAGCACGAGTAGCCTCGTTTTTAAGTTGATCGCCCGTTTTGCCAAAACGGCGCTGACGACTAAAGTAATCATCAACCGCTGCCCTTAACGCAACACCGTCAAATTCAGGCCAAAGCAATTCAGAAAAATAAAGTTCGGCATAGGCCGCCTGCCACAACAAGAAGTTGCTGATGCGCTGCTCGCCGCCGGTACGAATAAGTAAATCTAGAGGAGGAAGTGAAGCTGTACTGACATGCTCGGAAAGGCTTGCCTCAGTTATATCTGTGATGGCCATTTGGCCCATGACAACTTTCTGCGCAAGTATTTGTGCCGATTGGGCAATATCCCAACAACCGCCATAATCGGCCGCTATCACCAGCGTTGAATCACCGCTGTCGGCAATCCTTTCCGCTTCATCAATAGCCTTAAGTAGTTTTTTATCAAACCGAGAACGATTGCCGATAACTTTCAAGGCCACGCCCTCATCAGCTAGCTTTCTAGCCTCTTTTTTGAGGTAGCTATAAAACAACCCCATTAAGGCTTCTACCTCAATGGGCGGTCGACGCCAATTTTCACTACTAAAAGCAAACAACGTAAGCGCTTCCACGCCCTGCTCGCGACACGCACTCAACACATCGCGAATACGTTCTACGCCCGCTTTATGCCCAGCGATCCCAGAGCGGCCCTGTAGTTTAGCCCAACGGTTATTGCCGTCCATAATAATGGCGACGTGGCGGAGAGGGTGCGAATTCACATTATCGGTAACTATCATAACTATGCGGTAAAGCGGCTAACAAATGGCCTACAAACAGAATCAAACGCAAGGGCTGCCGCGCTGACGGAAGGGGCTTGCATTCGACTCACTGTAGATTCCCGCTCACGCAGGAATAAGGACCTAGTAGGCACGTTTTATATTTCCATCAGATCCTTTTCTTTAACCACTAAAGCTTTATCCGCTTCGGCAATATATTTATCGGTAATTTTCTGGATTTCATCCTGCGCTCGACGATCGTCGTCTTCACCAATTTCTTTATCTTTCAGCAGGTCTTTCACGTGTGAGATAGCATCTCTACGAATATTGCGTATTGAGATTCGACCATTCTCCGCTTCAGTACGCGCCTGCTTGATATACCCTTTACGCGACTCTTCTGTTAACGCGGGCATAGGTACCCGTATCAGTTCGCCAGTAGTCACAGGGTTTAAGCCGAGGTCCGACTTCATAATGGCTTTTTCAATTTCCGGCACCATGGACTTCTCCCACGGGCTTAATGACAAGGTACGCGCATCTAGAACCGATACGTTCGCCACCTGAGACAACGGCGTTGGATTGCCATAATAAGATACCATCACACCGTCGAGAATACTGGGATGCGCACGCCCAGTACGTATTTTGTTAAAGTTAACAGCCAACACCTCAACACTTTTAACCATGCGCGCTTCAGCATCTTTCTTAATATCATTTAGCATTCTTTACACCTCGTCTATCGAATCTACTATCAGGGTGCCCTCTTCTTCGCCCACCACAATACTCAGCAATGCACCCGGTTTTGTCATTTGAAATACGCGTACTGGCATCGCATGATCACGACACAGACAAATCGCGGTCAGATCCATAACGCCTAGCTTGTCCTGCAGCAGTTTGTCGTACGTCAGGTAATCATAGCGAGTGGCCGCAGGGTCTTTCACTGGATCCGCGGTATAAACACCATCAACCTTTGTTGCCTTCAGCACAATCTCAGCTTCAACTTCAATTGCACGCAACGCTGCTGCAGAGTCAGTGGTAAAGAAAGGGTTGCCGGTACCGGCGGAGAAAATAACAACTTCACCGTTCTCGAGTAAGCGAATCGCTTTTCGACGGTCATATTGATCCGTTACACCATGCATAGGGATAGCGGACATAACTGTAGACGATATATTGGAACGCTCTAACGCGTCACGCATGGCCAAAGCATTCATGACCGTAGCCAACATACCCATGTGATCACCCGTCACACGGTCCAGACCGGCTTCGCTCAATGCGGCACCGCGAAACAAATTACCACCACCAATAACAAGGCCGACTTGAACACCAATTCCGACCAACTGACCGATTTCCAAAGCCATTTTGTCGAGCACTTTAGGGTCGATTCCAAAACCTTCATCGCCCATCAATTGCTCGCCACTTAACTTAAGCAAAATTCTCTTATATTTGCGATCACGCCCATTTGCCATGTAAGACCCTCTCCTGATTCGACCAATAACTGCCTAAAATTCACCCTACCATTAGGGCAGGACAAATAAATTCGCGAGAGTTTAACAGAAAAAAGGCGGGAGTTGCGTCCCGCCTTTTTCGATTCCGCTTAACTGACTGTAGGCAATCAGGAAGATTTAGAGGCCGCAACCTGCGCTGCAACTTCCGCAGCAAAATCTTCTTCTTTCTTTTCGATGCCTTCACCCACTTCGAAGCGAACAAATCGCACTATTTCAGCGCCAGCTTGCTTCACCAAGTTACCCACGGTAACTTCAGGGTCTTTAACGAACGCCTGCTCTACCAAACTATTCTCTTTCAAGAATTTATTGATACGACCAACCATCATTTTCTCAACAATAGCCTCAGGCTTACCTTCCATATCAGGCTGAGCCTTAATAATGTCTTTTTCCTTATTGACCAAGTCTTCAGACATATCAGAAGGATTAACAACCTGTGGGTTGACAGCTGCAATATGCATCGCAACATCTTTTGCTAGCTCTACAGTACCGCCAGACAACTGAACCAACACCGCAATACGATTGTTAGAATGAACATAAGCACCAACCACACCGCTGTCCGCTTGCGCAAGATCAACACGGCGAATACCGATATTTTCACCGATTTTCTGAACCAGCTCAGAGCGGGTTTTCTCGAGATCGTCGCTTAAAATTGCTTCAACATTTTTAGCTTTTGCGTCGAATGCTTTATTCAAAACAGCACCAACGAACCCTAAGAAGCCTTCATCACGAGCAACAAAATCTGTCTCGCTGTTCACTTCTAGCACAACGGCATAGCTACCATCGTCTGCGACCTTCGCCGCAACTACGCCTTCAGCCGCTGTACGGTCAGCTTTTTTAGCCGCTTTAAGGCCAGAAGCCTTACGTAAATTCTCAATCGCAAGATCAATATCGCCGTCTGTTTCAGCCAACGCTCTCTTACATTCCATCATACCGAGACTGGTACGATCACGAAGCTCTTTCACCAAAGTAGCCGTTACTGCCATCTTCTTAGTCCTCAATTTGTCACGTTAAAAATTTGAAAAAGGGGGCCAAAGCCCCCTTTTTAGATATCAACTGCCAGCAGGCTTATGCACTGACAGGAATCCAGGCATTAACCTTCTGTACTACCTGCTTCACCTGCAACTTCTACGAACTCATCCGCAACGCCGGCAGGAGAATTTTCTTTGATACCCTCTAAACAAGCATCAGCAACAGCGCTAACATAAAGCTTAACAGCACGAATAGCATCATCGTTACCCGGGATAACGTAATCTACGCCAGCAGGATCACTGTTAGTATCAACTACACCAATAACGGGAATACCTAGCTTATTCGCTTCTTGGATAGCAATTCGCTCGTGCTCAACATCTACAACAAACAATGCATCAGGCAAACCGCCCATATCTTTAATACCACCAATAGATAGCTCAAGCTTACCCATGGTGCGGGTACGCATCAGCGCTTCTTTCTTGGTCAATTTTTCGAACGTACCATCTTGACTTTGAACTTCAAGATCACGAAAACGACGAATAGACGCGCGAATGGTCTTATAGTTGGTCAACATACCACCCAACCAACGGTTGCTCACATAAGGCATGCCTGAACGCTCTGCCTGTTCTTTAATAGTCTTTTGAGCCGCTCGCTTAGTACCAACGAAAAGAACTTTTTTCTTTTGGCTTGCCAAGGTTTTGATAATGGCCAAAGCTTCGTTGAAAGCTGGAACAGTGTGCTCCAAGTTGATGATATGAATCTTATTGCGGGCACCAAAAATGTACTGATCCATTTTTGGGTTCCAATAACGGGTTTGGTGGCCGAAGTGGACACCGGCTTGCAACATATCGCGCATGCTTACTGTAGGCATAATAAATTTCCTGTAATCGGGTTAGGCCTCCACATACCCCACCAGCCAACTGCACCACAAAACTCATGGAAGTTTCTGCAACAGCACCCAGGCGGATGTGACGGTATATGTGTGACATTAATAAAATGGTTAGTCCCCGCCAAACAAACGCTATTTCGGCTGGGGCGCGCTTTATACCACAACAACGCACAAACTTAAACCCACACGACATAATCCTCACGCTAACGTCCCAACAATCGTGCCGAAACGATTGGTTTGGTTTAGAATGGCCTCCGCAGATTCAAGCGAAGCATGCCAACGCAATACCCCTACAAACTATAGGCCAAACCATTTTGGCCGCCCAACACCCAAGAGAAAAAGAGACGCTATGCCTGTCACCATCAAAACTCCCGAAGATATCGTCAAAATGCGCATCGCTGGCCGCATGGCCGCCGAAGTATTAGAAATGATCGAAGAACATGTGGTGCCAGGCATTACAACAGCAGAGCTCGACCGCATTTGTCACGATTACATTACTCAAGTTCAAAGCGCCATTCCGGCCCCCCTGAACTATAAAGGGTTTCCTAAGTCCATCTGCACATCCGTCAATCACGTCGTTTGTCACGGAATTCCGTCAGACAAGAAAAAACTGAAAGCCGGCGATATCGTGAATATCGACGTTACCGTTATTGCTGACGGCTATCACGGTGACACCAGCAAAATGTATTTTGTCGGCACTGTCGCCCCACACGCCCACCGCCTATCCAAGGTTACCCAAGAATGTCTCTATAAAGGCATAGAACTCGTAAAACCGGGCTGTCGCCTAGGCGACATTGGCGCAGCCATCCAACAACATGCCGAAAGCAATCATTACACGATTGTTCGAGACTACTGCGGGCACGGCATTGGAAAAGTCTTTCATGAGGAACCGCAAGTTCTCCATTACGGCACCGCTGGCACAGGAATGGAACTACGCGAAGGCATGACCTTCACCATAGAGCCAATGATTAACGCAGGCAAACATCATACAAAACTAAAAGGCGATGGCTGGACGGTCGAAACTCGTGATGGCCGCCTATCAGCCCAATGGGAGCACACTCTCGCGGTAACCGCTACCGGAGTAGAAGTGTTGACTGCACGCAAAGAGGAATCGTTTTAAATATGTCCTTCTCTGCCCCTACGGAAAAAAAAGCACTGCCGTACTGCCATTGCCAGCCATTATTTTTTAACCAATCTCGCTTTCGGGACGATTTAAAAAAAGGCCCCGTAATCAGTGTTTTCAAAGACGCAATATTTGGTGTTAACCAGCATTTTGATACGCGCTTTCAAGAAGGGGACGATATACGGCATTTGATATTTGAGCGTGCGACCTTTATTGACCTAATTCTGCATTACGCATGGCACCAATATCACTGGGACGACGACATCGCGCTTATTGCTGTGGGCGGGTATGGCCGAGCCGAACTGCACCCAAAATCTGATATCGACATATTAATTTTACTTAGCAATAAAGTTAAAAAGAAATACGACGATCAGCTGCAACACCTTGTAACCTTTTTATGGGATATCGGTTTAGACATTGGCTGCAGTGTTCGAAACTTAAAAGAATGCATAAAAATTGCTAAAGAAGATATTACCGTTGCAACCAACCTGATTGAAGCCCGCCGCCTAGCCGGCAACGACATGCTTCGCGACGAACTCCAAGTGCGCACCGGCCCCGACGCAATGTGGCCAGTTGATAAGTTTTTTGAAGCCAAATGTGATGAACAACAAGAGCGCCACGCCAAACATAATTACACCGAATACAACCTAGAGCCCAACATTAAAAACGCACCAGGTGGGCTACGTGACATCCAAACAATCAACTGGGTAGCCAAGCGTTTTTTTGCAGTGCCCGCACTCAACCTACTGTACGGCCAAGATTTTTTCACCGAACAGGAATACGCCATACTACAGCGCGGCGAAGCCTTTTTATGGCGAGTTCGCTACGGCGTTCATATGCTCTCCGGCAGAGCAGAAGAACGACTTTTATTTGAATATCAACGTGAACTCGCCCAACTGTTTGGCTACGAAGATGAAGACAGCAGCCTCGGCGTAGAAAAGTTTATGCGCGAATATTACCGCACAGTTCTCGCACTACGAGAGTTGAACGATGTACTTTTACAACATCTAGGCGAAGTTATCTATTCACGTAAGCGTCAACATAAAATAACCCCTATCAACGAGCGTTTTCAGTTACACGACAATTATATTGAAGTTACCCACGAACGCGTATTCGACGAAACGCCGGGCGCCCTTCTCGAAATATTCCTTATTATGGGGCACAACCCCGCTATCAAAGGGGTTCGACCACCCACCATTCGGTTGTTGCGAGAAAGCCGCGCATTAATTGACGATAAATTTAGAACGACCCCCTCCAACAACAAAATGTTTTTGGAGCTTTTCAATATTGAAAAGGGCCTAGTAAAACAACTACGCCGTATGAGCCGCTACGGCATTCTTGGGCGCTATCTCCCAGCGTGGGGCGACATTACGGGGCAAATGCAACACGACCTTTTCCACCGTTATACCGTCGATGCCCACACACTGCTAGTCATACAAAATTTGCGGGAATTCCGCCACCCTGAATCGGAAAAACAATTTCCGATTGCAGCCCATATAATGAAACGCCGCCAGCACCTTCCACTACTCTATTTGGCCGGCGTGTTTCACGACATTGGCAAAGGTCGCGGCGGCGACCACTCTACCCTCGGCTCCCAAGATGCTATCGACTTCGGTCATCAGCACGGGCTGCGCGGTAAGGACACTCGACTCATTGCGTGGCTGGTCGAAAAACATTTGTTGATGTCTTACGTCTCCCAGAAAAAAGATATTTCAGACCCAGAAGTTATCTACGATTTTGCGCTAGAAGTGGGAGACCAACGTCACCTCGATTATCTCTATGCACTTACTGTGGCCGATATGCGCGGCACCAACCCCGATATATGGAATACATGGCGTGCCAGTCTCATGCGCCAACTGTACATGGAAACCAAACGAGCGCTGCGGCGCGGTTTGGAAAACACCATAGATAAACAGGAAACAATCGAAGAAACTCAACAGCTCGCTCTCGCAAAACTTGCTGACAAAAATCTATCGTCAACGGCTGCACAGCATATTTGGGACGATCTCGGAGATGAATATTTCATTCGAGAATCACATTTAGACATCGCGTGGCAAACAGAAGCAATCATAGCGCACAAAAAAGACGAACCGCTCATAATCGTCAGCGAAACAACCGCACTGGAGTTTGAAGGCGCGACACAAATATTTATTCGAACCAAGGATGAAAGCAATATTTTTACTGCCGTTGCAAACTGCTTGGCCTCACTACAACTCAACATTCAAGATGCTCGGCTTTACTCATCAACAGACGGCTATACCGTGGATACTTTCTACGTACTGGATGACGACGGACAACCTATTGGGGACAACCCTAAACGATACAAAAAAATTGTCGCCGCTCTTTACGAAGAACTCGAACTGCTAGACGAATACACCAACGTTGTACGACAACGAACACCGCGCGCGCTTAAGCAATTTGCCGTTCCGACACAAACGAGCATTAGCAATGATATCGTTAGCGGTTACACCGTTCTCGAAGTGATAAGCCCCGATAGAACAGGGCTACTCGCCACCATTGGCCAAGTATTTATGGACCATAACATCCAACTTCAAAACGCAAAAATTGCGACACTAGGTGAAAGGGTCGAAGATGTATTTTTTGTAACAGATACCGACGGTAACCCTCTCGGTTCTGCCAGCCAGTGTAACGAGTTACAAACAGCAATATGCTCTCGACTAGACCAACGAGTTGAACAAGAATTAGCTTCCTGAGACACCCAGATGAATCCATTGCTACAACAGCTGCACCCCTATCCATTTGAAAAGTTAGGGGCGCTCAAAACCAACATTACGCCGCCGCCGGCTCTCGAACATATCGCACTTTCAATCGGCGAGCCTAAGCATGAACCACCGGCACATGTATTAAACAGGCTTAGTGAGCAACTCTCTAAAGTTGCTCACTACCCGTCAACAAAAGGCTTACCGGAGCTGCGCTCAGCAATGGCGGCCTGGGCAAGTAAGCGCTTTAATTTAACGAATGGCAGTTTATCCCCAGACGACAACATATTGCCCGTTAACGGCACGCGAGAAGCCCTATTTGCGTTTGTACAGGCCAGTATTAATAGTAACTCGCTTCAAAAGCCCAAAGTGCTAATGCCGAACCCTTTCTATCAAATTTATGAGGGCGCTGCACTCTTAGCCGGCGCTGAACCTGTCTTTTTAAATTGCACACCCGAGAATGGTTTTCAACCTGATTACAGCCTTATAGACGACGACACCTGGCGAGACTGCCAGCTACTATTTATTTGTACGCCAGGCAACCCGACCGGCGCAGTCATGAGCATTGAACAACTGCAGGCACTTATTCAGCTCGCCGACGAACATGATTTCATTATTGCAAGCGACGAATGCTACTCCGAGTTATATTTCGACGAAGCCAATCCGCCGGCAGGCTTACTGCAAGCCTGCGCCAATATGGCCCGCGATAACTTCGAGCGCTGTATTGTTTTTCATAGCCTCTCTAAACGATCCAATTTACCCGGCTTACGATCAGGTTTCGTCGCAGGCGATAAGAATTTATTGGCGCCTTTTTTTCAGTATCGCACCTATCACGGAAGTGCAATGCCCGTGCATACACAGCTCGCCAGTATTGCGGCATGGCAAGATGAAGCTCACGTTAAAAGTAATCGTGACTTATACCGCAAAAAATTCGAATGCGTTCTAAGGATACTGGGTGACAGCCTGAGAGTGGAGCGCCCCGAAGCCAGTTTTTATCTTTGGGCTGAAACTCCTATAGCCGATACGGAATTCGCGCAGCGCCTTTTTGCCGAATATAATATAACCGTATTACCCGGCAGTTATTTAGCCCGCGATACCGAAAACGGCAATCCTGGTAAAAACCGTATTCGCATGGCGCTAGTCGCCTCGCTAGAAGAATGCGAACAAGCCGCCATTCGCATACGCGATTTTTGTCAGCAGCTTTAGGCGCTAAAAAATCTTATGCTTAAACAAGAACGTGTAGAGTTTATTCTCTCAGACCTAAAAAAGCGCTACCCTAACCCGCCCATTCCTCTTGACCACAAGGACACCTACACCTTGCTGGTTGCAGTGCTTCTTTCTGCACAATGTACAGATGAACGCGTCAACCAAGTTACGCCCGCGCTCTGGCAACTGGCCGACAACTGTTACGACATGGCGAAACAAAACGTTGACGACATTCGGGCCATCATTCGTCCCTGCGGTCTATCACCGCAGAAATCAAAAGCCATTCAAAAACTATCTGAAATACTTGTGGAAACGTTCAACGGAGAAGTCCCCAATGACATGGAAGCGCTCGAAACGCTTCCCGGCGTTGGACACAAAACAGCAGGAGTGGTGATGGTACAAGCTTTTAACGTACCAGCATTCCCCGTTGACACGCATATACATCGTCTCGCACAACGCTGGGGGCTAACCAATGGTAAAAACGTTACGCAAACGGAAAAAGACCTGAAACGCCTATTCCCCAAAAATCGCTGGAACGATTTGCACCTACAAATTATTTATTACGGTAGAGAATACTGTTCGGCTCGCGGCTGCGACGGAACCGTATGTCCCATTTGCACAACCTGCTACCCAAACCGTAAGAACCCGAAAAAAACACATAAGGCTTAACACGAAGAGGATAAATCAAGCATTCACTCTATCTCACCTCAACGCTTGCACAACATTAATTGAGCGCTCTTTTTGCGCTATCTCAATTTCTTCTCCATAGCTCAGAATATCTTCATCAATGTCGATGATGCGTAATGAACTGCCAGCGCCAATTTGCTATGCTAGCGGCTCGAAAATGGGGCGAAAAACAGGACACATCTACACGTAATCACTATGACCAACATTACCCTGTACGGCATTAAAAATTGCGATACTGTCAAAAAAGCCCGCAAGTGGCTTGAGCAAAACAGTATCGACTATACCTATCACGACTTTCGGCTCGACGGCCTAAAAGCCGAGACGCTATCCGCATGGTTAAATACCATTGGCGCCGAGACACTGATAAACAAACGCAGCACTACATGGAAACAATTATCCGACACCGAAAAACAACGCATTACAAACGGTGAGGCACTGGATATAGTCTTGGCCCAGCCAACGGTAATTAAACGCCCTGTACTAATGCTCGCTAACGATACACTCGTAGGATTCAACGAAAAAATCTATACCGATCAGTTGCTCGGTTAAGGCCTAGCGCCTCTATTTTTTCAACTCTATACCTTTTAACCTTAACCATTAAGGAATTTCAGATGACCAAACTCTACAGTCTAGGCCTTGGTGTCGGCACCCAAAACAGTAACGGTGAATGGCTGGAAGTCTTCTACCCACAACCTATTTTAAATCCTGCTGAAAACGTAGCCACAGCCTTTACCAGCACGCTCGGATACAAGGGCGGCAATCACGCCATTTCGCTCACCGTAGAAAAAGTCGATGCTCTTGCAAAAGCACTCACCGCCGCAGGAGATTCCGAACTAGCCGACTTATGCCGTACGTTACGCTCTAGCATGCGACCACTCGTAGTCACGCTGCTTGAAAGCGATGAGAACCCTAGCTCTGTGCCCGAGGGCTATTTAAAATTACATTTACTCTCACACCGCTTAGTGAAGCCTCACGGTATAAACCTAACGGGCCTCTTTGGTGTTTTGCCAAACGTCGCATGGACCAACGAAGGCGCTATTGATATCAACGACCTTCCAGCACGCCAGCTTAAAGCGCGCATAGAAGGCAAATTACTTAGCGTTGATTGCATCGATAAATTCCCCAAAATGGCAAATTATGTCGTACCTACAGGCGTGCGTATTGCACACACTGCACGCGTTCGACTGGGTGCGCACCTTGGCGAAGGCACCACAATAATGCACGAAGGTTTCGTTAACTTTAACGCCGGAACCCTAGGCACCAGCATGATTGAAGGCCGCATTTCATCTGGCGTCACCGTAGGAGAAGGCTCAGACCTTGGTGGTGGCTGCTCAACGATGGGGACACTCTCTGGCGGCGGTAACATCGTTATCTCAGTCGGCAAAGAAAGCCTTATTGGCGCCAATGCTGGCACCGGTATCCCTTTGGGCGACCGCTGTATTATCGAGTCAGGCTTATATATTACCGCCGGCACAAAACTCGCATTACTCGACGACAAAAACGCCGTGGTCGAACATGTTAAGGCTCGCGATTTGGCGGGTAAAAGCGATCTTCTTTTTCGCCGAAACTCGCTTACGGGTGGCGTAGAGTGCAAAACGAACAAGTCGGCAATAGCGCTTAACGAAGAACTACACGCAAACAACTAATAGCACAACGCCAGCCGCCCTACCCAAGAGCGTACCATTGCGGTACGCTCTTCTTTTTTTAGCCTCTGGAAAAACCCTTTTTATGACTAGTCCAACACTCCAACTGGCTTGCGACCTCATTAGCAGAGCCTCCGTTACACCGGAAGACGCTAACTGCCAAACACTGATGATTGACCGCTTAAGTGCGATAGGTTTCAAAATCGAAAAGCTTCGTTTCGATGATGTCGATAATTTTTGGGCGGTACATGGCGAAAGTGGCCCCATTATGGCGTTTGCCGGCCATACGGATGTCGTCCCCACGGGAGACGAAAAACAATGGAACACGCCACCCTTCGAACCCACCATAAAAAACGGCATGCTCTATGGCCGAGGCGCCGCCGATATGAAAGGTAGTCTCGCAGCCATGATTACCGCATGCGAACGCTTTGTCGCCAAGCACCCCGTTCATCATGGCCGCATTGCCTTTTTAATCACCAGCGATGAAGAAGGCATTGCCGTTAACGGTACCGTAAAAGTAGTGGAATGGTTGGAAGCACGGAACGAAAAAATGAAATGGTGTTTGGTAGGCGAGCCCTCCAGCACCACCCACACCGGTGATGTCATTAAAAATGGTCGCCGCGGCTCATTAGGGTGCGAACTTACGGTGAAAGGCATCCAAGGGCATGTTGCTTACCCGCACCTTGCCAAAAACCCCATTCATATAGCCGCCCCAGCATTTACAGAGCTCTCCACAGAAGAATGGGATAACGGTAACGACTTTTTTCCCGCTACCAGTTTCCAAGTATCCAATTTTAATAGTGGTACAGGCGCAACAAATGTCATTCCGGGTGAAGCCCATGTTGTCTTTAACTTTCGCTTTTCAACCGAAACAACTGCAGAAGCGTTACAAGCGCGCACTGAAGCCATATTGGATAAGCACCAACTAGAATACGATATTCATTGGAACCTTTCAGGCCAGCCTTTTTTAACCGCTGCCGGTGAATTAGTCGACGCAGCTGTTAACGCGATCAAAACGGTAGCCGGTATCGAAACCGAATTATCGACCGCCGGCGGCACGTCGGACGGGCGCTTTATCGCACCCACAGGCGCGCAAGTATTAGAACTTGGCCCCGTTAACAAAACAATCCACCAAATTAATGAATGTGTGAACGTGGAAGATTTAGATAAGCTGAGCGAAATGTATCAAAGTATTCTTACCACTTTAATGACAAAAGGCTAAGCTTAGTTTTTTACATATTAGACGCTCGTAATCCGAAAAACAGGCTCAGATACAAAAACACATGGTTCGTGTAAATGAATTTTTTATTAATCGCCCCATGAGCTTAGCGCACGAGCCTTTAGGGCGATAGACACAATCACATTATTTACACGCCGTTTAGCCTGACAATAACCAGCCCTTACATTAGAAGAATACACATATGAATAACCTAACGCACCTTAACGAAAACGGTGAAGCCCATATGGTTGACGTGGGCGGTAAAGACATAACCCACCGGACCGCCACCGCGTCGAGCACGATCACAATGCAGCCAGAAACACTGGCCATGATCACCGAGGGTAAGCATAAAAAAGGCGATGTTTTTGCCGTCGCACGGATTGCCGGCATACAGGCTGCCAAAAAGTGCAGTGATTTAATCCCCCTTTGTCATCCACTTATGCTGACTAAAATTGCGGTTGAGATACAACCACAACCGAAAAAAAACACAGTCGTTATACGGGCCACTTGCCAGCTCGACGGTAAAACGGGGGTAGAAATGGAAGCACTTACTGCGGCGTCGATTGCGGCCTTAACCATTTATGACATGTGTAAAGCGGTAGATAAGGGCATGATTATTGGCGATACCAAACTGCTCGAAAAAATAGGTGGCAAATCAGGAACGTGGATCGCGAATGTCTAATTCAAATAATACAATCACCCTTTTATATTTCGCTAGTCTTGGCGAAAACTTAGGCACCACCCAAGAAACACTACCGTTAAACGGTATAGCGAACATTGCCGAGCTAATCGCAACGCTAAGCCAACGCGATTCAATTTGGGCAGAACAATTACGCTCAACTAAAATAAAATGTGCCGTCAACCAAACGATTAGGCATTACGAACATCCTTTACAGCACGGCGATGAAGTCGCGTTTTTTCCACCGGTAACGGGAGGCTAAAGTGATACGCGTACAAACTCAAGACTTTGACGTATCCCAAGAGTACACAGCGCTGCGCTGCGCCGGCGACAGTGGCGCGGTTGTCACGTTTGTTGGGCTGGTCCGCGAATTTACGTCCGGCGGCGCTTCTAACAACACCACATTCGAACTACAACATTATCCGGGCATGACAGAAAAAGTGTTAGACAAAATTGAAAGCCAAGCGCACAAGCGGTGGGCCTTGATGGAAACGACAATAATTCATCGCGTTGGCTCACTCCAAACCAACGATCAAATTGTCTTTGTAGGCGTTAGCAGTAAACACCGAGGAAATGCGTTCGCGGCCTGCGAATACATCATGGATATACTTAAAACCCAAGCACCCTTCTGGAAAAAAGAAGGTACGCAATGGGTAGACGCAAAAGACAGCGATCAACAAGCCGCTGAACGCTGGCTAAAACCATGAACAGCCGCTTTAACTGGGTCGCAATAAAAACGCTACTGGTTGAACACTACTCTTCCCCTCTCGAAAAAACCTTTAAGCAATTTCGTGCAGGTGCCATTTTTTTTGTGGCGGGCCTTATCATTATATACATCGCTCACACCTCGATACCTGAATCCGCAAAACAAGAACTGATAATATTGGCTGGACTTGTTATAGGTGGGTGCGGATTTATCGTTGCTCTATTAGCCCACATTAGAATGCTGACCACCCGCATTTATAACTTTATAAACGACAAGAAATCGTTCAAGTAAATGCCTTTAAAGGATAAATATCGAAACGCCCGGACTTCCCCATCAATTGATAACCTGGCTCTCTACCCGCTAAATAAGGCGCTATTTTGGGACGTTTAACCACCACCCTATTTTCCGCCAAACCCAATGCCACCTCGAGAAGCCCCGCCGCATCATTATCATTACCCACAATGTCATGAAAAAACTGCATATCTTTTTTTACTTCAGCCGATTTTTTTCTAGACGGGAACATGGGATCCAGATAAACCACCTGATGCTTGCGGATGACCTCAGACACTAACACCTCCAAGCTATCACCTTTTACTAAATGCATTCGCGATATAATATCCAGAAGTTCAGGATCCTGATCGCACGCATAGTGTAACGCACGATTTAACCCGTCCTCCAATAGCACTCGAACGATGGGCGATCGCTCCACCAATGTCACACGGCAGCCTAGGCTTGCCATCACAAAAGCATCACCACCCATTCCGGCCGTTGCGTCAACCACACTAATATTGGCGGTTTTATTTAACCCAATGGCTTTTGCAATAGCCTGCCCTTTTCCTCCGCCATATTTTCGCCGATGCGCTTTCGCGCCTGAGATAAAATCGACACAACTGGCAACACGATTTTTCGACATTGAAGATGATATAAATATTTTTTCATCTGAAAAATGTAATTCATAATCGGTATTCTGTGCATCGGACACGCCTACCAATTCAAATCCCCATTCCTCCGAGAACGCTTTGGCCTGTAAAATTTTCGACGAATCAGGCTTCGCCACCACAACTATTTTCGGCATCATACCCCCGTAACGCTCCCGCTATCATTATACAGTTTTAACGGTGGTGGTTTTACATGTTCCTGTTTGGCAGCATCTAATAATGCAACGTACACCTGTACAGAAGAAGCTTCGTGCGCATAAACCACTACAGACACATCAGGATCAGCAACGAGCTGCTGCGACAGTAACGCCCGTGCAGCACCAATTTCAATACGTCTGGAATCAACAAACAATTCATTACGACTGTTTACGGTAAAGATTAATGGCGTCGACCAATTATCCATCGATGTACTCGCAGGGCTGCGCACCAAAGACAACGATTGCTCGCGCACGAACGACGCTGTAACAACAAAAAATATGAGTAGGATAAACACGACGTCTAACATAGGGGTGAGATCCACGTCACTTTCAACGGTGTCAGATTTCCACGATTTCCGCATTATTATTTCTCTCTGTTTAGCCTTGATCTCGCTTTTGAAAAAATGCGCTTCCTCCCGGAAGCGCTAAAGGGCACTACTGACAAAATTTTTTCTTCTCTATTTTTCCATTTCAAAGCGGACACGCCTCGTCATACCGTCGAACCGAACCGGCTTGTCATCGTAGATTTTGGGTTGAAAGCGCCAACGAGCCACCGCATCGGTTGCTGATTTTTCAAAAATACCCTCGGGCTCGGCTTGTATAACCCTTATATTATCGGTACCCCCAAACGCCGTGACATCAAACATAACATCAACATAACCACTAATTTCTCGTCGTACCGCCGCGGCAGGGTATCGTGGAGCAGCAAGATACTGGGCGATCGGAACATTCGCACCAAACGACACTTTTAAGGTGTCACTCGTGGCAACTGTATGCCCGGTTTTAGGCAGACTATATTCAATAGTCGTATCGATTTTATCTACGGTTGCGGGAAGCTCCGGCGTATCGGGTATTTCTTTCGGTTTATCTGGCGGCACTGATTTGCGCGTTTCAATAATGGGTTCTTCCCAAAAAACCTCTTGAATAACCGTTGTTTCCGTCTCGTCTATCACAACGTCGGCCATTGCAATTAGACGCTCCATTAAAACCAGTAAGCCCAAGGTTATAATGGCCGCGAGTGGTGCCACCTGCAGCCATCGACTGACACTACCGGTGGCCTCTTCGTCGATACTTATAATAGAAATTTTCTTCTGCATTAGATTATTGCGCATGGATACTCTCCTGTGTGGAACCAGTATTACGTCAGCGGTGCATCTAAAATAAACACAAATGTTTCTGAGACATTTTTTGTTGTAACCGGTATGCCGTCAATTGATAACGGCATAAACCGAAACTCTTTCAATGCAGCGAGTACCGCACGATTAAAAATCGTACTAGGTTCGGCCACAATAATCGTGGGGTTTTCTATATAGCCAAGTGTATTTACATCAAACTGCACAACAACTCGACCGGTTATATTCCGCTCTATGGCCTTGCGCGGATACTTTGGCGAAACCACCTTAATTGGGATATACCCTTGCACTTCCACGTGTGACCGATCAACGTTTACCCTCTCGATGACAACAGCCTTATCAATATCAAGCGCGTTTTCGATTTCCCGAAAAACTACCATTTGCTCTTCTGGAACCTTCGGTATGTTGACTGTAGTGCGGGGCTTAACCTCACGACGCACTTGTGCAAGTAGTTTCTCGGCCTGTTCTTTTTCGGTCGTAACCGCATACGTTGGGTAATCTATTGCCATCTGCCTTAACATCCATTGAATGCGACTAGCCTTGTTTGCAATTGGCGACTCTGTGGGTACGAGTAGCAATGGCACTTGTGCGGGAATTGGATAGTAGGCGTCATCCCATAGCGTGAGCTTGCCAACGGCCTCTACTTTCATCATTGCAATAGGAGACAAGCTACACATCAACACAGCCGTTACGCCAATTAACTGCCATAGATTTAATCTATTTTTTCGTCTGCAAGGGTCCAACACTCGGTTAATGCGTTCATACAATTCAGAACCACGTAAATAGCTCAATGCGAATGCAGAATGTTTCTGATCACTCGACAGCTCTAGCAAGTCATCCGCATATTCCGCTCGACAGTTAAAGCTTTCAACAACACGATCGTCACACGCTACCTCGGCATAAACATTTAGATGCCGGCTTACAATCCACACAAAGGGTATTGGCCAAGCCACAACGCAGACAAATCTTATAACCATTTTTACCAGCCAATCATTGCGCTCGATATGTGCAAGCTCGTGCGCGAGCACCCGCTCTAACCTGTCCGCTGTCCATGTTTCATAACAACTCGGCAACAACAAAATGGGCGCTTTCCATTTCCAAACCAACGGTGTTTGAAGCTGATGGCTTATTTTTATATGAGGGCGCCTATTACCCGTTTTTATATGAATTTCAATTTTCTGTAGCGCCCTCACTAAACCTTTTTTTTCGGTCTTGTTTAGCGATCGGCTTTGCACTGTTATCTGTTGTGCATCGCTCACGCATTGAAGGGTGTAAACCAGCCCCCAACACACGCCAAGGCTGTATAGGCCTAGCATTACATAAAGGATTGCAATATCCCGAGAATACTCTCCTACTCGTACAGACAGTCGCGCTGCTTGCACGAACGACTCAGGCAATATAGATAGTGACCAGTGCGGTAAAAGGGAGAGCATCAACGTCAAACATACGATTGCCGCTATCGCGCATAATAGGTAGCGGTGGTTTACCGCTGCAGATCGAAAAGTAGCTCTTTGCATAATGACCAGTACAAAAGCAAAACACAGCACAGGTTTTAACCAATAGTGTGCCAGTATTTGTACAAGGTCGACCGATATCATTTTTCGTCCTCAGCGCGTCTAAGCGATTTAATCCGGGCAATATTCCGCTCAAGCTCTTCAATTTCCCTAACCGATAAATCGCTACCGTCCATATCGAGCAAAGCATTCATCGCTTTGGCTTTCGAGCCCTTAAAAAAAGTTTTCAAAACTCGCTCTATCGCCGACTGACTGGCTTTTTGTTGGGCGACTGTTGGGCGGTAGATGTATTTCGCTCCTTCCTGCCGAAAGCCAACCAATTCTTTTTCGACTAAGCGTGCTATTAGCGCCCGTACCGCCGAGTACCCGGGAGGATTCGGAATTTTCGCTTGCACGTCATGGGCCGAGGCTTCACCAACCTCATACAACACATCCATGATTTGGCGCTCACGCCGGCTTAAATTTAAATGGGATAACGGTGGCATACGCCCTCCTTCAGTACCAACACAACAACTTCACTACAAGACAACCAATTCGCTGCAGTGCTGTTTTTTTAGCATCATGCTGTAAAATTAGCACTCATCAACGTTGCCCGCAAGCATTAATGCTATTTTTTTAGCACCACCAAATTGAATGAATAGATTAAATCAATCAATAAAGGCTCTAATGGTATGTGAATACTTACGTACTTTTGCCGTGACAGTTACTTCACGCATAAAAAAACCCGCGACTGAGCGCGGGCTATTGTATGCAATACGAATCTAGTGCTATTCGGTTGCCTCTAGCTTTAGCTCAACGCGACGATTTTGTTGTCTACCACTGGCATTTGCATTAGAAGCTACCGGGTATCGCGGCCCGTATCCTGTTGTATCAACACGGCCAGATGCAACTTGACGTTGAATTAAATACGCTCCAACGCTTTCGGCTCTTTGCTCACTTAACGTCTGATTAAACTCAAGTGAGCCGGTTGAATCTGTATGGCCCGATACACTTATAGAGGTTTTCTTAAATTCAGCGAGTACCTTGCTCACTGAATCCAGTACGGAATAGAACTCCGATTTAATGTCATATCGCGACGTCGCAAATGTGATATTCCCTGGCATCACTAAATGAATGGTGTCTCCTTCCCGTCGAACCTGTACGCCACTCCCCTGAAGCTCTGCACGCAATTTCGCCTCTTGGCGGTCCATGTAGTAACCCACCCCACCGCCAACTGCTGCGCCTGCAAGGGCTCCAGTAATTATGCTCTTATCACGATCTTTTTTACCGGCCGTTGCTGCTCCTATAATGGCGCCCGTAACGGCTCCAATACCTGCTCCCTTAGCTGTATTACTCGCTTGCTGCTCACCCGTGTACGGATCAACCGTTGTACAACCCGTAATAGCACCAACAGACAACAACATTGCACTAAGAATAATGGGCCTATTCATAAAACCTCCAAGGAATTAACGCGTTAATCGTTTAAAATAACATCATAGGCGGGAATTTAACCGCCCTTATTGAGAACCGCTATTATGACAACTTTTTATTCTATTCTACGTCAACTGCCACCCATTTTATGCGCAACCCTATGCTTACCCGCCTTATTACTGGCTGGATGCAGCCAGTACCAGCTCAATATCAATAACCGTATAGTGTATGACCCTCTCGAATTTCGTCAAAGTATCCGTTTTGCCGACACTGCGCTAGAGGTGTGTGTAAAACACGTACTGACTGAAATGAACATTACATCTGCAAGCCAATTGCGACGCTTACAATGCGGGCCAGGCCACATTCAGTCTCTAGAAGGCCTCGAAATTTTTATACACTTAGAGCAATTTGCCGCAGCCGAAAACAACATCAGCAATATTACGGCGCTGAAAAAAATCGCGGGGCTCACCCACCTTAATCTCTCCGGAAACAATATTATCGACGCCAGCTCACTAAGCGCTCACGCTAAATTAAGGCTTGTGAATATAGAGGGGAATGTAAATCTGAAATGTGAAACCTTGTCGCAGCTTAATCAGCAGGCCGAACTGGAATTGAACGCACCCGAACACTGCAGCGCTAGGTCACGCTAAGTACGCGACAATCTATTCAGCGCGGGCAAACATTAAACCAATAGTATTGCGAGTGGCGTGCATCACCTTCATCGTTACAGGCTCATCATTAATTGGGCCTATAACCTTTCTAAATTTCACCGACACAATGGTTCCCACTGGGGGGGTTGGGTGGTTTTCCACGCTCACTTGCGCGCCCCCATCGGAAATATCACGCGCAAAGCCAATGATTGAGCCAAACGCAGGGTGAATGATTTCAACACGAATCGATGTTGCTGTACGCTCATATTTCCGCCGCTCATCCACCAAAAAAATCTCCTTTCACACACTATTGTTGTTGTCTAGCTACCAACGCTACTTTACGTACTTTTATAAGCTTAGCCCACAACCAGAGGTTTGAAAGCACCCCCTTTTAAATGCCTTTGTGCTTATCCACAAAAACTGTGGATAACTCTGTGTGGAATCTCTTTACAGTCGTCTCTATGAACCACGTTTTGTACGCCACGGCCACTTTGATGGCAATTTAATCAATTTCAATTAACCTATAAATATCAATAAGTTACACTTACATACAAGCCTTTAAGGCTTTTTGAATGTTTTTTGACGCGTTTATGTGGCTTTTCGTAACGGCATGTGGAAAAGATTAAGAAGAGACTTTGCGGGACACAAGAAGAAAGTAGTTACTCACTTCGGTAACACTCACAAATTTCGCCTAGAATCAACTCCACACAAAGAAAGATACACACGCCAAAATTTGACGCTATGACGCCCTTTTCAACAGCGGAAAGCAAGCCTGTTACCCGCCATCAAACAATGGGTAACATACTTAGGTGTGAGAAAGAGAAAACCAATCCGAAGGTGTCGTCTGATTGGCGTAATAGATAGGCAGAGCGCTAGCGTGCCCCTCAAGTGCAAGCTTAACTTTCGCTAAACTATTATTTTTTTCACTCATATGAGCGACAACAAGATGCTGAAGATTAGGGAGTTGTGCTAAAGATAAGAAGCTCGCCGCTTGGCCATTACTCAAATGCCCCCAATCTCCCCCAACCCTTAATTTCAAAGAGGGAGGATAGGGGCCGAAAGAAAGCATTTCTGGATCGTGATTGGCCTCCAGAATCAAACCATCGCAATAGCTATAAGCTTGTAGTACGTGCGGTGTTATACAGCCTAGATCCGTCAATATGCCTAACCGCAGGCCCTCACGCTCAAATACGAATTGTGATGGTTCGCGGGCGTCATGAGGAACAGCAACAGGCAACACGTTGATATCGCCAATCTCAAATGGTTGGTACCCCTCAATTAACTTTGCATTTGGCAACACACCGTAATCTCTTGCCATGCGAGTTCCTGGCGTCATATACACTGGCATCTTTAACTTTCGCGCGGTAGCCCCAACACCTTTACAGTGATCCGAGTGTTCATGGGTCACAATCACGGCGTCCAAATCAGTTGGGCTACACCCAACCAACGCCAAACGGGCGGTTAATTCACGCAAAGTAAAACCACAATCGAGAAGGATTGTGGTTTTACTGGTGCGTATAACGGTAGCGTTACCCTTGCTGCCACTGCCAAGGGTTGCAAACTGAAAGCTCAAGTAATTATCGAACTTATATAAGGTTCTTTCGCAATAATCGGAGAAAATCTTTCGCTATAGCCTCGGGAAGACGATCACCACGGTGATCTCGTATATTGACTAATAGTTCGGTCGCACGTGGATGAGCCACGATAAAGTAACCCTGAGCCCCTTCTAATTTTTTACCGCTGAATACAGCACCGTCAATGGATTCGAAACGCGCTTTAGCGGCGTCTGTAACACTAAGATTTTTCAATAAAACCGACAAGTCATAGGGTGCGGTTTCGGGTAACCCTTCTGTGCTGCTCCAAAACGCTAAGCGTCGGAAAAAGCCTACGCCGTCTTCGCCATAGGGGCTATAACCCACATAAATTAAACCCAAGTCAGAGTTAGACTCCCAAGTTTTATAGCCTTCTTTATTTGCAGCATGGACCAACGTGGCCCAAGCACGGTCAGTAGGTAACTTAATGGATAAAGTGGGTTCATTCTCAAACCGAGTAAAGCCCGCTTTAAGCTCACCACCCACATTCTGACCAAGTAATGAGGCCGAATTGTTATCAACTGTTTCCGCCAAGGTGGTAGCCAACTCTTTTAACAACCACGCTTCTCTATCCTCGTTATCGGATTCTGTTGGCCAAGGAACCCCTGGGTTTTCCTTCGCCTCTTCACGCGTACGCTCCATTTGCAGTACGTGAACCTCTGTGGTTTCCGGGTGAATGCCTTTTGCCAGTTTTATTTGGAAACGAACGGCATTTATTTCATCGTCGTTAAACTGTAGCCAATCCGTTTCAATAATACCCGCAGCGGCATTGCTTAATACAACGTCCAAATTGTATTGAGACAAGAAATATTGTGTTCGAGGCCACACCTGTGCGGTAGACGCGTTCAAGTATATCCAACGATTACCCCCTAGCTTCTGAATTTTTACGCCAACCTCACCTTTATCACCTAAAGGTAAAGGGCGAGGTACTTCGTAGCCATCGAGTGTCACCGCATCGCCGAACTCATCAACAGCCTGAACGGGAGGAATACGGTACATTTGCTCGGAAGGCACGGCTTGAACACCGTCTGGCAACGTTAATGATTCTATGGGAGAAGCACTGACGTAATCACCACCACGACTGCGGAATACGCCCTGCTCGCCGAAGAAGGCACTGCATCCACTTAGCGCTACCAATGAACTCAATAAAGCCACTTGGCAATAACGACTCGAAACATTACTAAAATTGAACATCATATTTTATTACTTATGGTCGATGTAAAAACACCTTAACTGCGTAATGCATTTAAGGTGTCGTCAGTGGTATTAAAGTGTAACGCCCGCGTCACGCATGGCTTGCTCTAATATACCGCGATAAGATTCTGCTAAGGGTGTAAGTGGCAACCGAATAGCGTTACCCATCAACCCCATGCGTGCTACCGCCCATTTAACCGGAATGGGATTGGCCTCCAAAAACAAGGCACTATGTAACGACGCTAAGCGCTCATCGATTTCACGCGCCTCTTCGACCTTGCCTTCCAACACCAGTTCACACATTTTTGAGGTTAAGTCAGGTACGACATTAGCCGTTACGGATATTTCACCACATCCACCTAAACGCATAAATTCTAACGCGGTGCCGTCGTCACCGGATATAAACAAAAAATCATCCTGCGTAACCGCTTGTAACGCTTGCAACCGCTCCATGCTGCCAGTTGCTTCTTTAATACCGACAATATTATCGATAACGGCCAATCTTGAAACAGTCTCAGGCAACATATCGACCGCCGTTCGACCCGGTACATTGTAAAGCAGCTGCGGTATCGCAACGGATTCGGCGATAACTTTATGATGAAGGTACAACCCTTCTTGTGAAGGCTTGTTATAGTAGGGTGTGACCAATAAGCAAGCATCGGCTTTAGCGTCTTTCGCTGCTTGAGTGAGTTCTAGCGCTTCGGACGTAGAGTTAGCCCCTGTACCTGCAATTACCGGGACCCTACCCTTCACTTGGTCTACGACTTTTCGAATAACATCGGCATGCTCACCCATGTTTAAGGTGGCGCTTTCGCCCGTAGTGCCCACCGCAACAATAGCGTGAGTACCTTTTTCAATGTGCCACTCGACGAGCTTATGCAAGGCATCCCAATCGAGCGAGTTATCCGCTTTCATTGGGGTCACGAGTGCGACCATGCTGCCTCTAAACATAAGATATCTCCGCTAATTCTGGGGTAGTTAAAGTAAGGGCGTCAATGGTACTGGCGCAAGCGTTCACACTCAACTACTAACGCGCCTAGCGCCGTAATAAAAGCGTGTTTAGGCTACTCTTTAAGGCGATGGATTAGGATAACGCTGATGGATAGCCTCTATTGCCACTATAACCTCGTCACTCAACGTCAATTCCACGCTCTCGAGGTTACAGGCTAACTGTTCGACGCTGGTCGCGCCGACAATATTGGATGTTACAAAGTCACGACTATTCACATAGGCTAACGCCATTTGGGCAGGGTTTAACGCGTGATCTCGCGCTAAGCACACATAAGCGCCTATAGCGTCCTCGACATTCGCTTTACCGTAACGCGTAAAACGATCGTACAAGGTTAATCGAGCCCCTTCAGGCTGCGCCCCATGTAAATATTTACCGGTAAGCACACCAAACGCTAACGGAGAGTAAGCAAGCAACCCTACCTGTTCGCGTATCGAAAACTCCGAACAGCCCACTTCGAAAGTTCTATTCAGTAAATTATAGGGGTTTTGAATACTGACCACTCGAGACCAACCTTTTTCCTTCGCAATACGTAAATACTCACTTATACCCCAAGGTGTTTCGTTAGAAATACCAATGTGTCGAACCTTCCCCTGTTCAACTAATTCGTGCAACGCCGATAAGGTTTCCTCTATGCTTACACCGTCGTCGTTACCATGCTCGTATCCCAATACCCCAAAAAAATTGGTCTGCCGTTCGGGCCAGTGCACTTGGTACAGGTCCAGATAATCGGTTTTCAGACGCTTAAGAGAACCGTTAATGGCCGAGAATATTTGATCACGTGATAATCGAGCACCATTGCGAATATGGTCCACGCCCGAATTCCGTTCGCTACGGCCAGTGACTTTAGAGGCCAGCACTAGCTGATCTCGTGCGCCCCGGTTTGCCAACCAATTTCCCATAATTTCTTCAGATCGGCCAAACGTTTCAGGGCGTGGAGGCACCGAGTACATTTCCGCTACATCAAAGAAATTAACGCCTTTCTCAACCGCAAAATCCATCTGAGCACACCCTTCTTGCTCTGTATTTTGCTCTCCCCACGTCATACTCCCCAAACAAATTTCGCTGACGTCGATACCAGATCGACCTAATTTACGGTATTTCATGAAGCGGGCCTTACGATTAAGATATCAATGAATATGCCGATTTTCGGTCAAAACAGGCAAGGCTAAAAACTAAAAGAACAAAGTGCGGCTAGCTGAAAAGCGAAAACCGCTAGGGGCACGACACCTGCCTAGCGGTTTATAAAAAAAGAGCCAACAACGCTCTATTCCGTTACCGGCTCAACCAAGGGTAATGACACGAGCGGGCTCAAATCTTCTTCGTAGTCCACGCCTTCAAACCCGTAACCAAACAACTGCAAGAACTCCTCTTGGTAGCCCTTAAAATCAGTGGTATCGAAAAGGTTTTCTTCTGTAACTTTCGCCCAAATCTGCTCAACTTTATCTTGCACGCTAGCGGACAACTCAAGCTCATCAACACGAAAACGGTTGGCATCATCTAAGCGAGGCGTATCGCTATATAAACACTCAGAAAATAGGCGGCTTAATTGCTGAATACACCCTTCATGACTACCCTCTTCTTTCATAACCTTAAATAAAATAGAAAGATATAACGGCATGATAGGAATGGCCGAGCTCGCCTGCGTTACGACGGCTTTTAATACCGAGACATTGGCACTACCACCAATGTCGGACAATGAGGCTGTAATGGCTGTCGCGGCACGATCTAAATCTTCTTTGGCTTTACCGATTGTGGCGTGCCCATAAATAGGCCACGTCAGCTTTTCCCCTAAATACGTATAAGCGACCGTTTTACAGCCGTCAGCCAACACATTCGCCTCACTCAACGCCTTCATCCAAAATTCCCAATCGGCACCGCCCATCACTTTTACGGTGCCAGCAATTTCTTCTTCATTCGCGGGCTCAATAGAAGTTTCGGATATTTTTAGCGTATCGGTGTTCAACCCTTTCGACGTGTACGTTTTGCCAATAGGCTTTAACGTGGAGGAATAGACGTCACCCGTATCGGGGTCTTGGCGACGCGGAGATGCCAAGCTATAGACCACCAAATCAATTTTGCCCATATCGGCGTTAATTACATCAATCGCGTTTTTACGCGCTGCGTGCGAGAACGCATCGCCATTCATGCTTTTCGCCCATAAACCAGCCTCTTCTGCAGCCGCATGGAAGGCTGCAGTATTGTAATAGCCTGCGGTTCCCGTTTTACGCTCACTCGGCGCTTTCTCAAAAAACAAACCCAAGGTTTTAGCACCGCAACCAAATGCCGCGGTAATACGTGAAGCCAAGCCATAACCTGTAGATGCGCCAATTACCAATACATTCTTTGGACCATTTTCGATAGCAGGCTGAGATTTAATGAACTTGATTTGTTCCTGCACACTGGCGGCACAGCCTTTCGGATGAGAGTTGGTACAGATAAATCCACGAACTTTTGGTTTGATAATCATACTGTTGTCCTGAGGCTATTGTTTTTTAAGCAGATTCTTCAAGCACCAAGCTGTACCGCTATACGGTATACTAGTGCTTTCGCAGCCGCGCATTATACCTGAACCAACCGTAACGCATAATTACAATGTTTGAACTACGCTACAAAACCAGCCCAATCTGGACACAAACCGTACTAGCCGATTTCGATGCTTTTTTGATCGATCATGCCGCCGCCGAAAAAAAAGCGTCGGGAATGGCCAATTCAATGGTGTCCCACTACCCAGACAAGCCTGACATTGTTACGGCAATGATCGATCTGAGTATCGAAGAAATGGCTCACTTTCGCGAGGTGGTCAAAATCCTGATGAAACGAGGTTTGCAACTCGGCCCCGACACGCGCGACCCCTACGTCAACGCCTTACGCCAGCACTCTCGCAAGGGAACCGATGTTTACTTGCTCGATCGACTGTTACTTGGCAGCGTGATTGAAGCGAGAGGCTGCGAACGTTTTGGCTTAGTCGCAGACGCCCTTCCTACAGGGGAACTGAAAGAGTTTTATATCGCGATTACCGAATCGGAATCTCGACACGAAGACTTATTCGAAAAGCTTGCGCATAATTACTTCCCAACAAAGGTTGTTAACCATCGGCTGAATGAACTACTCGAGCTAGAAGCGGCAATTGTGGAATCTCTCCCGATTATTGCGGCCTTGCATTAATGAGTAATGTGGGCAAATACCTTTCCCGTTACAGCGAACCGGAAGCCCATGCCCTCCTCGACTTTCCGCCAACCGTATTTGAATATTGCGTTGTTATTCCGGTTCGAGACGAAAAAGCCTATTTTCTACAGCAATTTGTCGAACGTTTTTCCGACAACACCAACCCTATACTGCTAATACTGGTTATCAACCAGCCCAACACCCAATACGATACGACGCTTAATGCTCAGCTCGCAGCTAAAGCCAAAAACGTATTTGCACGCACGACCTGGTGCCACCAACATTTAAGTTTACACAGCCATAGCAACTGCCATCTACTCATCGTTGATCGATATAGCCGCACACCCATTCCCGCCGACCAAGGAGTTGGGCTCGCGAGAAAAATTGGTGCCGACATTGCCTGCTCGCTCTACCACACACAACAACTCAACAACGCTCTGGTGCTTTCTACTGACGCCGACGCACAATTGCCCTCTCACTACTTTTCTGCGTGCCAGCAACACAACCCCCAAAACACCAGTGCAGTAGTTTTCGATTTCACCCATATCAAAGATACAGACGACCAAAACGATCCGTGTTTTAACGCGACGCAGTTATACGAAAAAGCCTTAAAGTATTTTCGTCGCGGCCTAGATTTCGCAGGCTCACCTTACGCGTTCTACACTCTTGGCAGTACACTTGGGTTTTCTATTGAACAATACTGTCAAGCAAGGGGCTTTCCTAAACGCGCAGGCGGTGAAGATTTTTATTTATTAAATAAACTCGCCAAATTGGGCACCGTGCACTTCCAACACGAAATTTGTATTAGTATCACCGCGAGAGAATCAGATCGAGTGCCATTCGGCACCGGCCCAGCCGTTGCTAAAATACGGCAACTCGACAATCCATCAGAAGACTATTGCTATTATCACCCCGCTGTTTTCTCCTGTTTAAAACAATGGCTAGCGTTGCTCCCTACATTCTGGGCCGCGCTCGACACTGGGGAGAACCCCGCGACGTGCATACCCGCCGCCCTAAACAGCGCTGCTAGAGCGGTCAACAGTGCAAAGTTTTTCGAACACGCCATTCGACAATGCCGAAGCTTCGACGCTTTTTGTAAGCAGTTCCATCAATGGTTCGACGCATTTATCACCTTAAAATTTATACATCATCTACAACAAAGCCTCTACCCCGCTCAACCATTGCTGCCCTCCATTCAAACGCTTAACAACCATATTAACGACAGTTGCCATGACTGATTTTTACGAACAAGTTATGCTGCTCACAGTATCGCTCTTGTCAAACGGCCTCTCGGCAATGGCAGGCGGCGGCGCTGGCTTACTGCAACTCCCAGCGCTCATTTTTTTGGGTTTGCCCTTTTCCATGGCGTTAGCAACACATAAAATTGCGACCGTTGCGCTCGGCGCAGGCGCAACCTTAAAACATGCACAAGAGCGACATACCCGTTTACCTTTCGCCCTATTAATGCTGACCGCAGGTTTGCCCGGCGTAGTGCTTGGGGCCAATACTATATTAAGTATTCCCGAGACCATTGCCAAAATAGCGCTCGGTGTACTAACCATTAGCCTTGGCCTCTATTCTTTTTTTCGGAATAAACTGGGCCAACATTACCGGCCTAAAAACCGAGGCTGGAAAGGCTACATAGTAGGTGCTTGCGGGCTATTTTTATTAGGTTTTTTCAATGGATCGTTAACATCCGGAACGGGGCTTTTTGTGACTATTTGGCTCGTAAGCTGGTTTGGCTACGACTATAAACGAGCGACCGCTTACACTATGATTTTAGTAGGATTGTTTTGGAATGGTACCGGCGCACTAACCTTAGCCTTACTGACCCCAGTAAAATGGCCTTGGTTGCCCATGTTACTTCTAGGCTCACTTATTGGGGGGTACGGCGGCGCCCATATTGCCGTCAAATACGGAAATCCTTTTATTAAACGAGTCTTCGAAATAGTCACCATTTTGGTCGGCATTTCATTAATTATGAGTGCTTAACCATGAATAAACGCTTTTTGCTCGATCCTCGTAACATTTTTACCGCTCTCGATAACATTGATGACGAAAAGCCTTCGTACACGCTCAATCGTCGCGAAAGCCAACGAAGAATATTCTGGACACTCGCCTGCGTCTCTGTTTGCTTACTCTCCATTCACTATTTAAAGCTGTATTCAAGCTTGCAAGCATTTTTAATTCAGTTGGCGCATTGGCAAGATAAACCCAGCCATTACTGGGCCGCTCAATTTAATCGCAGTAGCTATATGCAACTCATGTCCTATAGTTGGTGGACCTTCTGGCATATAATTGGCTACGTAGCGCTACCCTACCTTGTTATTCGATATAAACTAAAAGAAAATTTTTCGAGTATGGGATGGCGCTTTGCCGATACGGCTCAGCACTGGAAAGGCTACGCACTCTTACTATTACCCATATTACTCTTTGTTTTTTTAGTGAGTTTTCGAGAAGACTTCGGCAGCCACTACCCCTTTTACAAACAAGCTGGCCGTAGTTGGTTTGATTTTTTTGCGTGGGAAATACTCTACCTAACACAATTCATTTGCCTCGAATTTTTTTTTCGAGGGTTTATTCTCAACGCTCTTCGTCCCGCAATAGGTGCGAATGCTGTTTGGATAATGTGCGTACCCTACCTTATGATCCATTTCCCTAAACTCTGGCCTGAAGCCGCAGGCGCCATTTTATTCGGATTATTTCTAGGGATTCTCGCGCTTCGATCTCGCTCAATTTGGGGTGGTTTTTTTGTCCATGCGGGAATAGCCGTCAGCATGGATATCGCATCGCTCCTGCAAAAAAACGGGTTACCCTCTCAATTTTGGCCATAATCTCATAATAGTGATCAGCAACGCCTTGACACAAATGCGACTAAGTAGCCGCTAAAATACTCAATTAACCGCCATAACTCTAGAGATTCACCCTATGAAATACCTTAAGTGTACGCCTCAAAAACTACTGAGCCTGCTACTGATATTCCTGGCCGCAAACGCTTTTTCAAAAAGCCCAGTAGAGACCTACGGCCATTTAGCCGTTGTAGGCAATAAAATAGTTGGCAGCCAAGGCAATACCGCATCTCTAGCGGGGCCAAGCTTCTTTTGGAGCAATACTGGCTGGGGTGCAGAAATATTTTATAATTCAGATGTTGTTCGCCACCTAAAAACCGAATGGAACGCTAGCCTAATTCGCGCCGCTATAGGCGGAGAAGGCCCTGGCGGCTACAACGAAGACCCTAAGGGTAACTACCAGCGAGCCTCTGCGCTCGCCGATGCCGCCATCGCAGAAGGGCTCTATGTTATTATCGACTGGCACACCCATCATGCCGAAGATCGCCCAGATCTAGCCATTGAGTTTTTCTCGCGCATCGCTACTCAGTACGGCAAACATCCCAATGTTATTTATGAAATCTATAACGAACCACTCGATAACACCGACTGGAAAACGACCATCAAACCTTACGCAGAAACTGTAATTGCCGCAATTCGAAAAATTGATCCGGACAATTTGATCGTCGTTGGCACCCAAACGTGGTCACAAGATGTTGATATAGCCGCTAACGCGCCGATCACAGGTTACGATAACATCGCGTATGCACTACACTTTTACGCTGGTACTCATAAGCAAGAACTTCGAGACAAAGCCGAAATTGCACTCAACAAAGGTATTGCGCTAATGGTCACCGAGTGGGGTACCGTTAATGCCGATGGCGATGGTGATGTCGCGACCGAAAGTGTTGAGGAATGGCTAACCTTTATTAAGAAACATGAACTCAGTTTTTGTACGTGGTCTATGCACAACAAAAAAGAAGGCGCCTCCATATTAAAACCCAATACTAAACCCGACGGAAAATGGACCGATGACGACCTAACTAAAAACGGTTTATACTTGAAAAAAATTATTTCAAACTGGTAAGAGATCCTCACAATGAGTAGCTTGCAAGACCAATTATTAAACGCTGGGCTGGTAAACGAAAAGACAGCCAAAAAAGCCAAAAAAGACAAGGCGAAAAAAAAACGCGTTGATCGAAAATCGTCACAGCCAATCATAGACGAAACGAAAGAACAGGCAAAAAAAGTACTGGCCGAAAAAACAGAGCGCGACCGCCAGCTGAACGCTGAACGTAATGCGAAGGCCCAACAGAAGGCTATTCTGGCTCAGATACGACAACTAATTACCACTAATGCGATTCGACGAGACGGTGACATTGCGTTTAATTTTAGTGACGGCAAGCTAATCAAAAAAATCTATATCAATGGGAAGCTACAAGATCAATTATCTCGAGGGCAAATAGCGGTAGTGCGTTTGGACGAAGGCTACGAGCTAGTGCCAGCCGTTATTGCGGAGAAAATATCCCAACGCGATGACGGCGCCATTATTTCACTCGCCGAACGAAACAACACTATTGAAGACGACGACCCTTATGCCGACTATCAAATTCCTGATGATCTAATGTGGTAAACCTCTAGCGATTACGGAACACGTTACCACTAAACCGTAATCGCTCTTCCCTTAGCTCAAGGCTGTAAACCGCCTGACAGCACCCACAAAAGCTACACCGCAAGATTTTTATCGAGCCATAAACGCATAAGCACCTGCAAACTATAAACTCGCAATAACCACAAATAGCGCTCCGATCGTCGTTAATCACCACGCCCCTCTCAAGCCTTTATACCCATTAATAACGACAAAAAAAAATTTATAGCCGTACCTTCACATAGCCGATTTTCGATCAATGTAGACTTAAAATTGTCACCAATTATTAAGCGCCATACAGGCGGCTATAGTTTCGCACCAAAAAAATGCTGGCGGTAACAACCACGCACCCTTTAAGCCCGTTTTGTAACGATATTTGTCGTGTTAAAAATACTTTGTCAATTGCCATCACCAACACACCGGAATATCAGCGGGTTTGCGCGCCATCTATATCCTCCGTAATTATTGGTCTAATTCCTGCTATACGGTATTTAATTAACGATAAAAGGATACAATCATGAAATCTATTACGCTGTTATTGTTGATGTTTTTCGCCAGTGAAACGCTCGCCCTAACAATGGGTGATGCGATTAACGTCGCAGGCCGTCAACGAATGCTATCGCAGCGAATTACCCAGTCATTTATTCTTACCGGCATTCAACCCGAAAATGTGCGCTACCAAAAACAGCTACGCAAATGTGTCGCTGAATTCCAAGTTAATCTCGACAACCTACTCAAAATGCGCGAGGCCTCCCCTCTCATGCGCGATTTGATCGACGTTCGCGAACAGTGGAATACCTTCAAGCCTGTCGCAACCGGGCCTGTTTCCAAAAAAAATGCCGCCAAACTTAACGACATAAGTATCACGCTCCTAACCGCTGCCCATCGCTACGTAGGAAAACTCGAAAAACTGGCCAATTCCTCTAACGCCGAACTCGTTAACATTTCTGGACGGCAACGCATGTTGTCACAACGAATAGCGAAGAACTACCTCGCCTATTACTGGCAAATAGATGACGGCGAGGCACTGCAAAACCTTTACTCCGATCTCGCTGAATACGAACTAATGCTGAAATACCTGAAAGAAAGCGACATCAATACTGACGATATTTTACGCAAAATCCTCAAGACCGAAGGTCACCTCGAGTATGCCTCCAAAGGCTTCGATGGCGATATGACGCTAAAGGGAGACAGGCTCATTTTTGTCATTACCGGCACGACGGATATCATGCTAAGAAATATGGACGAAATTACCAGAATGTACGCAAAATTGCTCGATACACAGGATATTGCCATTCGCTGACACAAACTGTGCTAGCACCTAAGTACCAGCATCTAGATCAAGAAACTTACTTTTATTTAAGTCTCTACATTTACCGCGCCTAAAAGGCCTGAGCATTGGCTCACCCTCCCTTAAACCCCCTAAAATACTGGCCGTCAGGCCAGTACAGCAATTTCGATCCTTCCAAGAGAAACAACAAAAAAGAAATATATAGCGCCAATAAACCTCTAGCAACGTCTATTGTAATCGGTTACACTCGCGCCACCTAGGTTGAATATAACGCCATATGGCCACTAATCAACCTACAAAACTAATGAATAACTACTGCGGGAGCATTCCTGCCGTTAATTAGGCCGTTATGCGAACTATTGGATGTGCTCATTACCTCTATCGAGTTGATTGCCCCCTCCAATTCTTTCACCGAAAGAGCCTCTAACCAGCCCTACAGAACGCTATGTATTTTTCAGCAAGCGAGCTGACACCACTTTTGAATCACTGAAAAAGATAACAATATGAGGAAGCGCAATATGCTAACCCCCCGTAGGATCCTAACTAGGAAGAAAGCTCTGGCAGTCGCCATAAGCTGTGCGATGTCCAGCACACCGCTTTACGCACAAGACGGAGTCCCTAACCCTTCAGAAGAATTGTTGTTTGAAGAAGAAGTTCTGGTAACGGGGGTGCGCGCATCTCAAGCCAAGGCCATCGACATCAAACGCAACTCAGCTAACGTGGTCGACTCAATTGTTGCAGAAGACATTGGTAAAATGCCTGACGTTACCATTACCGATTCACTTCAGCGTGTGACGGGCGTGCAAATTAGCCGTGAAGCCGGTGAAGGTACCGTGCTTAACATCCGCGGTATGCCGCAAGTTCTCACCACACTTAACGGTGAGCAGTTCCTTAGCCCTTGGTCGATTACCAGCGTACAAGCCAACTATTCTGATGTGCCCGCGGGCATGATCAGTGGTGTGGACGTTTACAAATCGCAATCCGCTGCTGCTTTGGCCGGCGGTATTTCCGGCGTTGTGGATCTTAAAACGCTAGACCCATCCTCATTGGATGCTGGCTTTACGGGCCGTGCACGCATCGAAGCTGGCATGGGTTCTCGTTCAAACGAAGAAACTAAAGCAGACGGTTCCACCAGCCTGCGCGACCCGGACACTAGCCTGGCTGTTGTACTCGGATATAACAACGACGAAAACTTTTCTATTGTTGGTAGTGCCTATATTGCGAACTCTTACGCCGCCAACTACTCCATGTGGGAAACACAGGCTCTCGCGTTTCTCGATGAGGAAGGTGGTACACCTACCGATCCTCTCGATTTAGACGGTGACGGCGATCTCTTGAACGACTGGTATATCGTGCCCGAACAATACGGTGCCGGTAGCAACTTTATGGAGCGCGACCGCCTAGGGGGTTCGATTAGTGCCCAGTTTGACTTCAACGACAACTGGTCAATTCGTTCAGACGTTTTCTACACCGAAATGGATCAATATGACCGCGGCGTAAAAGCAGGTTTTAACGCTGGCGAAACACCTTTCTCTTTCCAAAGAGACGATGCAGGTGAGGAGGGGGTTCCTAGCCAACGTCTCTCTGAAAACCTCTTTGACACACTGCAGCCAACCACTATCGTCGGCGATGGTGCCACCATCCACTACACCGATGTGAATGGTGTTGAGCAATCACCAGAACTTCACACATTACTCGTAGCCGATGTATGGGCCGCTGACTTTCAAACGACTTCATCGAATGAAATCAATAAAACAGCCGCCATTAACAGCAACATTGAACTTTCCTACACCAACAACGATAACGTGTCTGCAAGCGTCCGCGTAATACATGCCGAAGCCGAAAAACAGTACCGTAAAGCCTCTTTTCAGCAAGGCACCCCCGCATGGCTGTGGGTGGACGAGAATGATGTAGACGGTAAAGACCCTGTCGACGGTTACCGCGTTACCGTAGATTACACCGGCGATTACCCTTCATTTAGTTATGCCGATGACCTGTCGGATGCCAGCCTGTTAAAGCAGTATCAGGGCTTTGCTGAAGGCTACAACACCAACGCCGACCTAAGCGCCATACGCGCAGACGTGACCTTTGAATTCGAAAATGATTATTTAGAGTCTGTTCAAGGTGGTGTTCGTTACGGCGTAAGAACTGCGGACCACAACCAGTTTTACTACGTGACTCCCACTGGCCGTTACACCGACTGGGAAGATCCCCGAGTACCTGCCGACAAGCGCTACCGCTTACTACCCGGCAACCTTGCTTGGCAAAAATACCCCAACTGGTTGAAGTTCGATTACAGTGAAACAAACTCCAGCTTGATTGATGTAGGTGGCTTACCCGATAACGGTTTTACCGCAGAAGACACGGTTTCTTTTTCAGATTTTGGCCCTATCACAGGGTTTGAAAATGGCGTTGCCTCTCTCGACCCCGAAAACTGGGATAACCCCTACGCGTTCATGAACCGCTTGTACCCCGGCACGCGTACCGTTAACGACCCCGGCTATACCTATGGTGTAGAAGAAGCCTCTACCAACGCTTACGCACAGCTTAATTTCGCCAATGAATCCACTGGGCTATTCGGCATTCCGTATAGCGGTAACATCGGCCTTCAAGCCATTGTTACTGACCGTACTGTGGAAAAAAGTGTAGTGCCTGAAGTACTCGATTCGTTCAACTCTATCGGCTACGACGACTGGCAGAAAATTGCTTACGTTTATACCACTGAAACCTTCGAAAATAGCGCAACTGAATTATTGCCTTCTGTTAACTTAAACCTGTTTCCACATGACGACTGGGTAGTACGTTTTGGCGCCGCCAGAACCATGACCCGAAACGATTTGGAAAACGTAGGTTCAAGCTTGACGGTCTGGTTGCAGCAATGCCCTAAAACCGATGAAAATGGTGAGCCCGTAATGGTGCTTGACCCAACATCTGACGGTCAAGTTCAAGACACCGTTGGTTGCGTAGGCGGTGGTAATGACCGCGGTAACCCCGAAATATCCCCTTGGCTTGCTAACGTCTACAACACCTCGGCCGAATGGTACTTTGCTGACAACGCTATTCTGGGTGTTGGCATGTTCTTAATCGACGTTGAATCCTCGGTTGAAAACCTACAAGAGCAACGTAACTACGCGGATATGGACGGTATTAACCGTAATCGTTACGCCAATGTATGGACCACGCGCAACGTCGGTGCTTCTGATCTTTACGGTATCGAAATGGGGTACAAGCAACCCTTTACTATGTTGCCAGGCGATTTCTTAAGCTCAACCGGTATCGAACTTAACTACACCTATTCACAGAGTGATTCTGGCAGTGAAGATATTGAAGGCAACGCCTTCCCATTACCGTCTAACTCAGAGCATCAATCAAACCTTATTCTTTGGTACGACAAAGATGGCCTTAACCTACGTATGGCCTACAACTGGCGCAGCAAAGAATACCTAGAGCGTGCGGGCGTAAACTCAAACGCGACAGTACTGAATCTTGGCCGCTGGTTAGAACCAACAGGCTACTTAGATATTTCTGCCAGCTATTGGATGAATGAGAACGTTAGTTTCTTCCTTAATGGAACCAACCTTACCGAGACTAGCCGCAAAAGCTACACCCAGTTTGAGGACCAATTCCATTCATTATGGGTACAAGAAGCGCGCTACACCCTCGGTGTAAATCTCTCTTTCTAAAACAATACCTGACGCCTCGTCGACGCCGTCGGCGAGGCAAAAGAAACCAGATTTTGTGGAGCACAATATGAAAAATAAAATACAACTAATGGCCTTGCTCTCCGGCGCAGCGTTTTTACAAGCGTGTGGCGGTAGCAGTATGCTAGGCACCTCCGACAGTGACGATTTTAAGCTCACGCCCGATGTTGTCACAGAAGACCTAACCAAAGCACGCCCATCGGCTAATGCCCCGGTAATTCTCACCAACGACAGCCAGATTTTAACGCCTACGGGCCAGGAAGTTCTGCTGCGTGGTATAAACCTAGCCTTTGGTGATGACCCTCTCACCTACATTGATGCCATAGATGCAATTGCGGCAACCGGTGCTAATACTGTTCGCCTAAAATTACTGGCCGACACCCACCCCAGCAACCTCGAAGCCGCGCTTAACAAGGTTGTGGCTAACGGCATGGTGGCCGAATTAGTTTTATGGGACGACGCACTAGCCTGTAACGACGACGAAGCAGCTTTCGCCAATGCCGTTAACAACATTTGGCTAGACGAGTGGCTAGATGTTATTGCTCAAGACCATTTCCAGCCACATATTATGATTAACGTCGCTAGCGGTTGGGGCCCAGCCGATATTTTTAACGGTTATAGCACCGGCTACAAGATCTATATCGACAACTACAAAACCGCCATTCGCGCGTTTCGTAATGCTGGTTTTAATGTACCTCTCGTGATTAGCAGCCCAGGCTGTGGCTCCGATTACTTTGCTTTTGTCAGTGGTCGCGCGAAAGAACTTATGGCTGCCGACGACCAAGACAACTTGATCCTTTCCGTACACGGCTATGGCTCTCACTGGAAAACCGGCGCCAAAGCCATCGAAGCCATGGAGCTACTTACCTCGCAAGACATCCCCGTTTTAATGAGTGAGTTTGGCGGTTCCGGCGTAGGTGAAGTTCCCGTGCGACACAACGAGCTTATGGTGAAAGGTGCTGGCGATTACTCGCCTAGCCTCGATATTCCTTGGGAGACAGTTGACGATAAAGTTGCGGTCAATATCGCCTTAGAAAATGGCCCTGTTGATATTACCAACAGCGATATTTTCTTCGATGTTAAAGTTGCCGATGCCTACATCGACGATGGCAACATGGGCGTACAAGTTTACCTACGTGATGCCAACGAAAACTACGCAAACCTAGCGTGGAAAGGTGTAGGAGAATTTGAAAAAGAAAGCTGGAATACCTTTAAACACTCCGTTAAAAACACTTCATCTTTTGGGTGGGCTGCAGACGGCTTCGACCTAACAGCCGTAACCAAAATTGGTATTGAACTGGTCGCCAACAATAAGCCAGTAGACATTACCGGTGCTATTCAAATCGATAATTTTAAAATTATCGAAGGGAGTGGTTCGGTCGAGCTCGTGAGCCAATCGTATGACAGTGATGTACAAGGCTGGGATACCGGCTGGAACAACACCGTAGTTAGCTACGACGCCAGCGGCGCAGTTGCAATTGCACGTGAAGCGGGCAACGCCGACATTTCAGCTCAAAACTGGGCACTGCCTAGTTTCGGCGGCGAAGTGAACGTTAGCGCACGCGTGTTTATGCCTGCCGACTATGAAGGCTCTTGGCTCTACTTTAAGTTCTTTAACAGTGAAGGTGACTGGATAGAGTCTGGCAGTACGGGTAACTTTACTTACGGCGATTGGACTGAAGTCAGCTTCAACATGACCGTCCCAGCTGGCAGCAGCATGATCGGTATTCAAATTGGTAGTGTCGGTGTTGCCGATGGCGTGAGCATCACAGATTCAACCGCGGCTATTTTAATTGACGACATGGTTGTTGCAACCATTGCGACTAACGACTACGTTGAAGGTGAGCAGTTTAACGGCAGCTTTGACGCTGACGAAGAAGGCTTTGCCGCTCTAAGTTGGGGTGATTCTACCGCCGTTATAGCGCAAGACGGTAACTTGTCTATCGCGCTAAACAATGCAGGCGATGCCCGCATGACCGTGACTAAATCCAACTGGGACAAAGTCGACTTTTTAGACCTAACCTCCGAACCGCTTACCCTCAAAACCCGCATTCTTTTCCCCGCGAGCTTTGAAGGCCTAAGCTATACCTTCCAAATTTTCTTACAGGATAAAAACTGGGCCTGTCACTTCAACGCAGTATTGTTGGATCAGGACGCTATCACTCCTGGAGAATGGATGGATATCTCTCAAGTTGTAGACTTCCCTGTAAGCTGCGGAGCAGAACAAGACGATGGTTCATTACTCGATTTTGCTCGTGACGGCACACCACAGCATTTTGGTTTTGAAATTGTGGCCGCCGAAGGTACCGCGCTAACGACCGACGCTGTTCTAATGGATTACTTTATTGTTGAGGGTTTAATTCCTGTAGAAAAAGAAGATGTGGTTCTTAGCCTTGTCGACTTCTTCTACCTGCATGAATTCGAAAACCTAGCGGTTGACTACACCGACGGCGGTTTGGTTGCTGAAGGCTTACTAGACACCGCATTAAGCATCGAGCAGCGCAGTGCGCCCTTCTCTTGGATAGCATCGTCATGGTTCGGCAATACGCTCGAAGAAATGGATTTAGACATGACTTATACCGTTGACGACGCAGAAGATTTAACTCCTCGCGGTGACGAAATCGTAAACGGTAAAGGTGGTATTAAGTGGAACTAATGTTCGCTTAATCCCTGCTTAAACCGCAAAGGCCGATACGTTTCTACGTATCGGCCTTTTTTATGCGTATCTTCTTTTACGAGTACGCTCTACCAGCCCCATAGCCCAACACCTTTTATTACGCATTAACACCGCAACTTGTTGAACCCTCATATTCGCTGGTAAGCTTCAGCAAACTAACAACGCCTCTATTCATTCCCCTAAAGGTAGGAGGCCGCGTTAAACCTTCACGCCAATAAAATAAATAAGGCCACCATGTCCCGTCATATCGCCATAGTAGAAGATGAAGAAGCCATTGCCGCGAATTACCGCGATGCGTTACAGCGCCATGGCTATAAAGTCTCTCACTACAGCAGCCGCCCCGAAGCCTCAGAGGCTTTTAGTGCGCGCCTGCCAGATTTGGCGATTATTGATGTGGGTTTGGGTGATGAAATTGAAGGGGGGTTTGAATTGTGTCGAGACTTACGTAGCCGAGCGCCGGAATTACCCATAATATTCCTCACCGCTCGCGATAGCGAGTTTGACGTTGTCTCAGGCCTACGACTAGGCGCCGATGACTACCTCACTAAAGATATCAGCCAACCCCATATGCTTGCACGCATTACAGCGCTCTTCCGTCGCATAGACGCCCTGCAGCAACCGGTCATCGCCGAAAAAGAATTAGTACGCGGTAAACTCACTCTCAACATGGACAGAATGACCGCCCAGTGGCTAGGCAATATGGTCGACCTAACCGTTACCGAACTCTGGATTGTTAACGCGCTTGTACAACATCCCGGGCATGTAAAAAACCGACAACAACTTATGGATGCCGCTAACGTCGTGCTCGACGACAATACCATTACATCCCATATCAAACGCATTCGTAAAAAATTTAAAGAACACGACAACAGTTTTGATTGCATTCAAACCGCTTACGGCATGGGTTATCGCTGGCTAAGTGGTCACTAATCGACACGACTATCAATGAAACTGCGCAAACAGTTATGGGTTGTCAGCCTCATTACACTCACTCTACCGTGGGTGGGCTGCCAATATATTCGAGAAATGGAAAACACACTGCGCCAAGGCCAAACCGAAGCCTTAGGCGCAACCGCCCAAGCGGTGGCCGCGCGCCTAGGCAGCGACCCTCAAACCGTAGCAAGCTTAACTCAGCTTAACCCTCCTTCCGGCAGCGTCCCTTTATACGCTCACCGCTTACTGTCTGCCCCTATTATCGATGCCTACAATGACGAGTGGCTTGCGCAGTTTTACAGCCTTCAGATTTTACGGGGCGATACGGGTAACAGTGGGGCCAAAATAATAGCGGGCACAGGGCCCAACACGGAAAATGCACGATTATTTTTATTTATTCAAGTAAACGATCAAGAACGCCACTATTTTGACCCAACATTACCCTCCCCCTTACACAGTGACCACATTCTTCTCCATATTCAGCCCTCCACCACGGGCACGACTCAGTATCAACCGCTTGTTATTTACGCTACAGGTCCCGGCGACTTACAAACCGCGTGGCTGCGAGACGACGGCACTCTAGAGCGTGACTTCTGGGTTAGCGGCATATCCTCCGAATGGCGAGCAGGCTACCAACTGGAATTAAGTATCCCCCTAAGCTGGGCGGAAAAAGGCGTGGGCATTGAAGTATTCGACGCAGGAAAGCACAACACCCATCGACTTGAACGCATTGCTAGCAATCTCAGCCGAAAAAATACGGTCCCGCCACTGATAAACCAATCAGCAACACTGTCTCGCGAACTCGACATTTTCACCCGTAACGGTATACAACTGCACATTGCCAGCCGTGGAGGCCGGCCTATCGCCACGGCGGGCAGCCTTTCAACCAACGCCAGCCATCAATTAAATAACCGGCACTCATTTATCAACTGGTTCTATCGCACCGCACTAGGCACCGTAGGCTTACCCCAGCTGGGCGATAGTCGTGCTACAGGGCTTCTCGATACCCCCGAAATCTATCAGTCTCTTGGCGCTTCGCCTGCGCGCAATGGCGTCTCGCCACAAGGCTGGTACCAACACGGAACACATAAACTCGCCCGTGTTACAGCACCTATTTTCAATTTGAGCCAAAATGACTTACGCGACCACGGAGACATTAACGCCTCCAGCGCGAATATTCCTATCGCAGTTGTTGTCGCAGACCAGAGCGCCGATGGCCTCGCAAGCTTAACCAGTTCGGCCTTCTATAGGTTATTGTTTTACTCTCTCATCGTGACCTTCGCCGCTAGCTTAAGTTTAATACTGTACGCCTCCTGGCTATCTCTGCGCATTCGCCGCCTAAGCCTTGCCGCTGCCAACGCCATCTCAGATAGCGGTAAAATTGTAGATGAATTCCCCGTGTTTAAAAGCCAGGACGAACTAGGGGATCTTTCACGCAATTACGCCACACTGCTCATGCGCTTACGCGAATACACCAACTATTTACGCTCACTGTCGAGTAAACTCTCTCACGAACTGCGCACCCCTTTGGCCATCGTAAAATCATCGCTGGAAAACCTCGAGCATGAACCGCTTTCACCTCAAGCCACAACCTATGCCGAACGGGCCAAGGAAGGCACCAACAGGCTTTCTAACATACTCAATGCTATGAGTGCCGCTAGCCGCGTAGAACAAGCCATAGGCGCGGCAGAGCTCGAAACCATCCCTTGTGATGAACTACTGGGCAACCTAAAAGGTGCCTATGAGGATGTATACCGACAAGCAACATTCAAACTGAATATTCGCCACGACGAAGGGCCACTTAAACTGCTAGCCTCCGGAGAATTACTCGTACAAATGTTCGACAAGCTCGTCGATAACGCCGCTGATTTTTGCCCAAAAAACGGGAAAATTGAACTGGGCCTATATCGACAACGTAACGATATTGTCTTTACGGTTCATAATGAAGGCCCCCCACTCCCTAAACATATGCATGGCCAACTGTTCGATTCGATGGTATCCGTACGAGATAAACCCACTAAACCAGACAATGGCCAACATTTAGGCCTAGGCTTATATATTGTGCGCTTAATAGCCGATTTTCACCGCGGAGAGGTTCAATGCTACAACTTACCCCATAACAGCGGCGTTATGTTCGAAGTACGGCTCCCAATCACTTGACATTAATCGGCAAACACGGATAATACCGCGTCCTCAAACCGCACCTATCCTATTGTTAGTCGCGGCTTGAAACCAGAATTCACTTTACTAAAACAGATTTTACAGGAGCAAACCGGTGGCAAATTCACCCCAAGCAAAGAAACGCGCCCGTCAAAACGATAAGGCACGTATTCACAACGCTAGCTTGCGCTCCATGGTTCGCACCTATCTTAAGAAAGTTGTTGCGGCGATTGAAGCAGGCGACGCAGAAGCAGCACAAGCAGCATACACTGCAGCTGTTCCAGTGATCGACCGTATGGCTGACAAAGGCATTATCCACAAGAACAAAGCTGCTCGTCATAAGAGCCGCCTTAATGCACAGGTTAAAGCTCTGGCTGCATAAGCCTTTCGCTCATCAACCTAGCATCAAAAAAGGCCGACTATATGTCGGCTTTTTTATTGACTAATAAATAGTCACTAGCAAACAAAACGCAAACCTATTAACAACCTCTAGGCGCCCCTCAATCTAGCCAACACCTCAAACACTGCGCTGCGGCCAATCACACAAACTGCTTTAGCACACTCAACAATCGCTCTGTCTGCCCCAGCGTTCCCAGCGTTATTCTCAATCCCACTTTGTCGCCATAAGCTTTTGGCCTAACCAAAATACCGGCAGCTTGCAAACCTTGCTCTACCACGTGCGCATCCGCAAAAAACGCCCAGAGATAATTACCCCCACTCGGCCAGTAAACAACTTTTTGCTCATCTAAATACCGCTCTAATAGAGGTTTAGACTCTTGCATAACCTCCTCCACATAGCTTTCGATACCCTCCAGGTTATCGAGGCCAGCACGAATAGCCACAATTGCCATTTGATTAATATCGTAGGGCCCACGCACATTTAAAAGCGCTCGAATATTGTCGGCTTCAGCGATAACGTAACCAAGACGAAGCGACGGCAAGCCCCATGTCTTTGAGAAGGTGCGAGTAATCACTATATTGGGATAAAGCTTTACAACATCGGCGACGGTCACCGATGTGTACTCGAAATAACACTCGTCGACCAATATCACAGCATGAGGAGCCGCTTTGGCGAGCGTGCATATATCGTCACGTGGCACTACGGTACCGCAAGGGTTATTCGGGTTAGAAACCACAATAACCCGCGTTCTATCGGTAATTGCAGCCAGCACTTGCGCCAAAGGATAACCTTTTTCACGCGTATACTGCGGTTGGATTATTTTCAAATTTTCAATGCGTGCGCACTGGGTGTACATAGCAAAACTAGGGCCCGGAATAATAGCTTCATCGCCCTCCCTGCTCGCCGCACGAATAATTAAATCAATCCCTTGATCGGAGCCATTTGTAATCATCACCTGATCAGCACCTACCTTTGCGTAGGCCGCTATTCGCTCGGTAATATCACCGTAGGCAGGGTACATCTGCAAGCGGCCATCATTCACGTAATCCACTAACGCCTGCCGAATCGCCTCACCAACAGGCAAGGTGCGCTCATTAAAATCGAGCAACACATGCTGCTTAGGGTCGCGTCCATCCAACGGTGGCTTGTAGGCGCTCATGCGATCAATATGGTCTTTGAAGATGGACATAAAAATAAACTCTCTAAACGTAAAAAGCCCAGCAAACGCTGGGCTTCGAAGATTACCGCTTTAATGGGTTTTTCGGCAAGCGTTATGACAACACTAAATTATCACGATGGATCAACTCATCGAAATCTTTGTAACCCAATAAGGTTTCGATGCGCGTTGTAGACTGACCCACAATTTTTCGCGCGTCATCACTACTGTAATTCACCAAGCCTCTCGCTATCTCTTTTCCTTGCTGATCTTGGCACACCACCATTTCGCCTCGCGTAAAATGCCCGCTCACACTGTTAACACCTACCGGCAGCAAACTTTTACCCTTGTCACGCAATACGGCTACCGCCCCATCGTCGAGCACAAGCGTTCCTCTCGACTGCAAATGCCCCGCCAACCACTGTTTGCGCGCACCGATAGGCTGCTGATCCGAGAACAGGAGTGTCCCAAGAATTTCGCCATTCGCAACACGAGGTATTACATCCGGCACCTTGCCACCCACAATGATGGTGCTCGCTCCTGAACGAGCCGCCAATCGGGCAGCCCTCACCTTACTGATCATTCCCCCACGACCTAACGCACCGCCGGAGCTGGCCATTGCATCCAAATCAGGCGATAGCGCTGGCTTTTCAAATACTATTTCAGCTAATGCATTTTTACGTGGGTCACAGTCATACATGCCCTTTTGATCCGTTAAAATACACAATACATCCGCTTCAATTAAATTAGCGACCAACGCCGCTAGCGTGTCATTATCGCCAAAACGAATTTCGTCGGTCACAACGGTATCGTTCTCATTAATAATGGGAATAACACCCATGTTAATTAATGTACGCAGCGTTGAACGCGCATTCAAATACCGCTGACGGCTAGAAAGATCGTCATGATCCAATAAGACTTGCGCCGTCTTCTTCGCGTATTTTTGAAATTCTTGCTCGTAAGCCTGAATTAAACTTGCCTGACCTACCGCAGCCGCAGCCTGCTGCTCGTGAATCGCTTTAGGTCGGGTCTTCCAGCCTAGCTTTGTCATACCCGCAGCCACCGCACCCGATGACACCAACACAACCTCATATCCTTTTTTCGACAGGGCGGCTATTTGCTCAACCCATCCCGCCATAGCCTCTTGATCGAGACCTCGACCGTTATCGGTCAGTAAAGCGCTACCAATTTTGATAACCCAACGTCGACTTTGTTTGACTAGCTTTCGTTTGCTCATCGCTCTCTTCGTTCGTTATTTATCAGGTTATTACCGGGAGTGAACCTGACAATTTATCGCAGCAGTATTCACCCAATTTATCGCGTGAATATTGAAAGTTGGAGAAATCTATTCACGAACATATTCTACTTCTACATCGAAGTCATCGTCATCATCATCATCGTCATCTTCTTCACTATTCTGAAGTTTCTTTGATTTGTGTCTTGCTCGCAGCGCTTCAATTTTCTCGCGAGCCTCCGCCTGCATTCGAATTTGCGTATCGTATTCCTGCCGGGCGTGCTCTTCATCTTCTTTCTCTAGGCGCCACAGCTCTTCCATATGCGTCAATATTTTCTCGCATAACTGCTTTGTACCAAAATGACCAATAGCCGACACACAAAAAACAGGCCCCTGCCAATTTAATGCATCCACTACCGCTTTTTTACGCTCTTCAACTTCTTCTTCCGACAACAAATCAGTTTTGTTTAAAACCAACCAACGATCACGCGTTGCTAACGTTGGACTAAAATGCTCAAGCTCTCTCACAATCGCCTTCGCCCCTTCGCCAGGGTCTGAGCCATCGATAGGGCAAATGTCCACCAAGTGCAAAAGCACACGGCAGCGCGTTAAATGCTTCAAAAACCGAACGCCCAAACCAGCGCCCTCAGCGGCACCCTCGATAAGCCCAGGAATATCGGCCACAACAAAACTACGATGCTTTTGTACCTTTACAACGCCTAAACTAGGGATCAAAGTGGTAAAAGGATAATCGGCAACCTTTGGTCTAGCGGCTGATACCGCGGCAATAAATGTAGACTTGCCCGCATTAGGTAAACCCAACATGCCCACATCTGCGAGCACCTTCATCTCCAACTTCAAACTCTTCGCTTCACCTTCAGAACCGCTAGAGGTCTGGCGCGGTGCTCGGTTAATACTGGACTTATAGCGAGCATTACCTATCCCATGAAAACCGCCCTGTGCCACAATCAAACGCTCACCATGCTCGGTAAGATCACCTAGCTGCTCATCGGTATCAATATTAAGTACAGAAGTGCCAATAGGTACCTTTAGCACTAAATCGTCGCCCTTATGCCCCGTACAATTGCGACCTCGACCACCCTCCCCGCTTTGGGCGTTATAGCTTCGCTGGTAACGGTAATCAATCAAAGTATTGAGGTTTTCATCCGCCTCCAAAAACACACTTCCACCATCACCGCCATCGCCGCCGTCAGGGCCTCCAAATTCAATATATTTTTCGCGACGAAAGCTACAGCAACCGTTACCGCCTTTGCCTGCCTGAACATTAATGGGTGCTTCGTCTACGAATTTCATTTAAATCTGTTCCTGTTATTTCTAATACTGCACGAATGAGGGGGACATTCTCGAGCATCACAACGGGAGCAACATTACTCCACTGCTATCTCTAACATACTTACTGACACTACAAACAAAAAAGCCCCACTACACAGTGTAGCGGGGCTTTTAAAGCTTTGATAAAACCGAGATTAAGCAGCTACGATGCTAACAAATCTACGATTTTTAGGGCCTTTAACCGCAAACTTCACTTCGCCATCAGTTTTAGCGAACAAAGTGTGATCTTTACCCATACCTACGTTCTCTCCACCGTGAAACTTAGTTCCACGCTGACGAACTAGAATATTTCCAGCTTTAACTACTTGGCCGCCGAACAATTTCACGCCTAAGCGTTTACTCTCGGAATCGCGACCGTTACGAGTACTACCACCAGCTTTTTTATGAGCCATGATTCTCTCCTAATTAACCTTTAATTCCAGTGATCTTAACTTCTGTATACCACTGACGATGACCTTGACGCTTCATAGAATGCTTACGACGACGGAATTTGATAATAGTTACCTTATCCGCACGACCGTGATTTAACACCTCGGCAGTCACTTTAGCGCCTTCAACAACTGGAGTTCCGATTTTAACGTCGTCTCCGCTGCCCACCAGCAAAACCTGATCGAAATCAATGGTCTCGCCAGTAGCCACTTCAATTTTCTCTAGACGAAGTACTTCGCCCTCTTCCACACGGTGCTGTTTACCACCGGCAGCAATAACTGCGTACATAACTGTGCTCCAGTTTTGGATTGGACGACACGAAGTAGGTAATAGCCCTATGGACCTAACCTTTCAAACCATCACCATTAGTGGCGATAAGCACAAAACTTGCATCGTTTAACGTATTAAACCTGCAGCCTAGACATACAGGGGCGCGCATTGTACTTTATGGTTAAATTCAAAGCAATCGTCATCGTAGTATTATCATGATCCAATATTCCGTATAATGCGCCCCCGAAACGGGGAGTCTACCGAATTCGAAAGTCGCCAGGAAAAAAGAAGAGCTGTCTTGGTCCACCCGTCCCACGAGATGAACTACAGGAAACTATAGATATGTCCAAAATTTTAGATGCAGTAAAACCCGGCGTTGCTACTGGCGACGATGTTCAGAAAATTTTTGAGATTGCCAAAGCCAACAGTTTCGCCCTACCTGCAGTTAACTGCGTTGGTACAGATTCTGTTAACGCGGTGCTAGAAACTGCAGCCAAAGTAAAATCTCCTGTTGTAGTTCAGTTCTCCAATGGCGGCGCCGCGTTCTTCGCGGGCAAAGGCTTGAAACTTGAAGGGCAACAAGCGCAAATTTTAGGGGCCATTGCAGGCGCCAAGCATGTACACCAAATGGCTGAAGCCTACGGCGTTCCTGTTATTCTTCATACCGACCACGCGGCTAAGAAGCTTCTACCGTGGATCGATGGCCTGCTAGATGCCGGTGAACAGCACTTTGCAGAAACGGGCAAGCCGCTATTCTCTTCACACATGATTGACCTTTCTGAAGAGAGCCTTGAAGAAAATATTGGGACATGTGCCAAGTACCTCGAGCGCATGAGCAAAATAGGCATGACCTTAGAAATTGAATTGGGCTGCACCGGCGGGGAAGAAGACGGCGTTGACAACTCCGATATGGACAGCTCATTGCTTTACACCCAGCCAGAAGACGTTGCATACGCCTATACGACGTTAAACGCAGTAAGCCCACGCTTTACCATTGCGGCTTCTTTTGGCAACGTGCACGGCGTATACAAGCCTGGCAACGTTAAGCTAACACCAGCCATACTTGATAACTCACAAAAGCATGTGTCAGAGAAGTTCGGTTTAGCTGACAACAGCTTAAACTTTGTTTTCCATGGCGGTTCGGGTTCTTCTCAAGCCGAAATTACCGAGTCTATTGGCTACGGTGTTATCAAAATGAATATCGATACTGATACTCAATGGGCGACGTGGGAAGGAATCAAAAACTACTACACGGGCAATGAAGGCTTCTTGCAGGCCCAAATTGGTAACCCAGAAGGCGACGACAAGCCAAACAAAAAGTACTACGACCCACGTGTTTGGTTGCGTGCAGGCCAAGCATCAATGGTTACACGCCTAGAGCAAGCCTTTAACGACCTTAACGCTGTAAACGTACTTTAAGCTTCGCGTTAAAACCTTAAGACTGATTAAGCCCGCTACTTAGCGGGCTTTTTTGTGCCTTATGGCTTTACTCCCCAATTTCAATCCGAGGCGATGCCGTTGCACGTTTATCAACCTTAGGTGCACATAGCAATAGCCGCTCTGATGCAATACCTTCCTGTTTGACCAAGTAAGCCTTGAACGACTCACTACGAGCTTCTGCGAGTGCCCGCTGCTCGGCCAAGGTTGCCGCCTCACTCGGCAGCGCAAAGCTACAAGCATTGAGCCTTAGCGTAGGCTTTTTGCGGAGTAAATCCGCCATCTGGCTAAGGTAGCCATGCTGATCACGTGTAATAGCCGTCTCGCCTACGGGAAAAAGTAAAGGCTTAAACCGAACTTTTAAGGCCTCCGCCCCGACCACTCGAGCGACGGCCAACACGTTACTGTAAGGAATAAACGTTTTAATTAAATAGCTTTCTACCTGTTTCATAGCCGCTTTGCGCATCGCAATATTGATAATGTGGCGAACACTTACATCCGGCGAAGTCAAATCGCCTTTTACCGGTATTTTTAAATGAATATCACCACGCTTATCTTTTAAATAATTGAGCGCCAAATTCAAAGGCAGCGAAGTTTGATCGACAACGCTTAAAGCATCCACTTCTTCCACAGACGTAAAAACGGGCCCCTTCAGGTTAAGATTGAGCGTGCCATCTAACTGATTGTTGTCGGCAACCATCTTGAAGTCACTGAATAACACGCCACGATCAACGCTAAACGCTAAAAATTGCTTGGTATACATATTTACTTTCGGCAACGAAAATTCTTTTATTTCACCTTCCACATTAAAACTTTTTTTCTCCGCGAAAGGCTGTGCCGCACCCGCAATGTTAAAAGAGAAGTAGTCGCCCTCATGGCCCGCGACCGTAAATACGGTATTAGCACCGGGGTTCGCGGTGTCTACATTTTCCACATCCAGCACATCCAGCGTTAACGGCATTACGAATGAATTTTTCTGGCGTTGATCCTCAAAATTAATTCGCCCCGGCGCGGCTAAACGAAGCTCGCGAAGCAGCAACGACATTAAAGCTTCCTGCGAACCCACTTCACTAGTGTCATCAGCATTGTTATTCGCTAACAACATATCCTGAGCCGTATCACTCGGAATAACTGGAGCCACCTCCGTATCGACGGCAGGCGCTAAAGTATCCTTCCCTTCAACAGGTGCTGGATGAAGAACAATATCAAGCAAGGGTGAATAAATGCTCACTTGGTCAACCGTTATACCGTCTAATGACGCCTCTATACCGCTTACGTTCAACGCTTCGACCAAAACCTTAGGCAATAAAGCGCCCGGTGATACGTCCGTCATTTTAAATCCGAAGCTCTTTACCTGCGCAACACTGGCGTCATACACCAAGACGGAAGGCTGCTGAGTTTGCTCTAGCGTAACCGAGGTCACATCCAGCTGTAGAGCGTCTAATGAGAACTGCTGTAAACCTGTCGTCACTTGCACCTTACTCACGGCCAGCGACGATGGCCCTACTACAATTTTTGACTCCGCAGCCGATAACTGTGCGCCCATCGTAACGTCCATGTCGAGCAGCCCACTCTCAACAACAAGCCCTTGACCCAAATAAGGACGAAGAACGGTTAAATCTAAATCACTCACCTTTAACGCCGCCGCCAAGGTTGCAACGTCGTCCTGCTCGCTATCCGTTGATAGTTGAGCCGTCAATAAAAGCCCTCCCTCGCCCAACTCTACGCGTCCGGCAATCTTTGTTCGCAGGCCCGCATTATTAAAATAGGTGTCAGTCAGAGAAAACCACGGCAGCTCCACACGATGAGAGGCCGCGCCCGTTTTAAGGTTAAAACTGACATTCTTAAACGAAACGGTATCAACCACCACAGAGAAGGGTAAAGCGGTATCGTTAGGTACGCTTGTATTCGTGTCGGGCTCACGACCTGATAGGCGACTGAGCAAAACGCCTCCAACGGTAGTGTCATCTTTATGTAGCTCGATAGACAATTGAGCATCCGTTAACAACACCTCCCTAATACGAATTTCTCGAGAAAATAATCGCAAAAACCCATAAGCCACCTCAAGCTGCTCAACGACCAACGTCTGTTCACCCGTATTTAGGCTAACAGCGCCTTTAATATTCACTTTTGATGTGAATAAATTAAGCCTTACGGTCGAATCCTCTGACAGCTTAACCCCAAGCGGGGAGAGAAAATCGGCACCCAGGGAACGGACAGCATAGGGGGATACCAACCACACACACACCACAACCACACTATAAAATACGATGCCAATAGAGGCCGCCCTAATTAACGCGCGGGCCAACCGCTTTATGTATACATTTATAACCAAAAAGAATGCTCCCTCTAAGAATACGGTATTAGCCGCAAAGACTGTCGCCCCAAAATATTGAGTTTAGCGTCGAAATGACTCCTACTGCGACCATTTGTCACATAGCCAAACAATATGATTTCGATACAATCTCCGCCCTCATATTTTGGGAGTTAGAAATGATCGATTCAAAACAAAAAAAAATAACGTACCTTCTTCTATCCCTTTGCTCAGCGATAAGTGCCAATACCTTCGCTGACGCCCGCAACGATAGCGGCTCACTGGAAGAACAAGTCTTTGTTACTTCCACACGAGAAGTTAAAACTATTGCCAACCTTTCAGAATCCGTTGGTGTATTGACAGAAGAAACCTTAAAGCAGGTGTCCCCCTCTCACCCAGCAGAAGCACTCAACCGCATCGCTGGAGTGCACATTAACAATCTTGGCGGCGAAGGGCATATGACATCCATTCGACAGCCCATTACCACTGCTGGCGTGTATCTTTTTCTAGAAGATGGCATACCTACACGCCCCACTGGGTTCTTCAATCATAATGGCTTATACGAAATTAATATTCCACAAAGCAGCCGCGTTGAAGTAATCAAAGGCCCAGCTTCAGCTCTCTATGGCAGTGATGCCATCGGTGGCGTTATTAACGTACTAACTCGCACAAGCCCAGACGATACGGAATTCGCCCTTAACGGTGAAGCCGGTTCATTCGGATGGCAGCGCGCGCTACTTTCGGGCGGCAGCAATCTAGGCAATAACAGCGGCTTTCGAGTTGATTATAATACCACTCAAAACGACGGCTTTCGTGATGAAGCCGCTTATGACAGGCAATCGTTAAGTGCCCGCTTTGACAGTGAACTTAGCGAAAAACTTTCGCTAAAAGTCATTGGCGCCTACTCCGAAATCAATCAATCAGGAGTCTCGGCTTTAGAAGAAGATGACTACAACAATAACACCGAGATTAACTTTTATCACAGCGATATTGGTTTTAGAGAAGTGGAAGCCTCTCGACTTTCTGCCGAATTTAATTACGCGGCTAGCAACAACCATTTATTCACATTAACGCCTTTTTATCGCGACAACCATATGGTGATGATGCCCAGTTGGATGGTTAGTTATGACCCGAATATCCGAGACTACGCTTTCGAAAGTTTTGGGGCACTGGCAAAATACCGTTATAAATTTGCAGACGATACTGGCGAATTCATTGTCGGTTTCGATATTGATTCCACCCCTTCAGACTACAAAGAAGAAGCCATTACCACCACACAAGAGGGCGAATTTTATACGGCTTACACCCGCACGGGTGAGCTAAGCTATGATTTTGAATCTACCCAAACCTCTAAGTCGCCTTACCTCCACGCGGAATTTCAAGTTACCGACAAATGGCGAGTAAACGCTGGCGTGAGGTACGATAAGTTTGAAGTCGATTATACCAATCATTTACCGGGCAACCCTGCGGATTATTCCCATCGTCGCCCCGACAGCCAAATATTAAGTTATAACAACACTAGCCCCAAATTTGGCGCAACATACCAACATTCCGACACTCATTCCTTTTACTTAAGCCACCGTTACGCGTTTAGAGCGCCGACCGTAGGGGCTCTTTTTAGACCGGGCTCATCACAAAGTAGCACCGAGCTTCAACCTGTAAAAAGTACAAGCTCAGAAATTGGGATGCGCGGCCGCATAGCCGATAACATTAGTTATGACATTGCACTTTACGATATGGCCGTTACCGACGACATTGTATCTATAATTGATGATGACACTCGACGCACCGTAAACGCTGGCGAAACCGAACACAAAGGCATTGAAGTTGGGTTTGATTGGCGCTTTTCACCCGAGTGGCAACTAGGCCTTTCTTACACCCAAACAGATCAAAATTACAAAGATTTCAGTTATGTATTTTTCTCCCGAGACTGTTTTTGCAATCAGCAAATTAATTTTTCGGGAAACCAAGTGGCAAAAGCGCCCAGCAATTTAGGCAACCTCCGCCTGGAATACACCCCCGAAGCGCTCGCTAAATTACGAGTAGAACTAGAATGGATGAGCGTAGGCGACTACTACACCGACCAGACGAATACCCAACAATACGCTGGCCATAACCTCGTTAACGTGAGAGCAAACTATACGCTTAGCACTGCATTCAACCTGTACGCTCGCATCTCGAACGCAACGGATGAACTCTACTCCACTTATACCTCTAACCAGGTAAACGATCCCGACCTCAGCTACCGCCCTGGGAACCCACGCGCACTCTATGCAGGCTTTAACTGGAGCTTCTAGGTAAACCATTATGAAAACGATACTCAATAATCCAAAATCACTTTTACATTGGCATAACGCGTTGGGATGGTGGGGTTTAGCGGCTATTACTATCTGGGTGTTAAGCGGCGCAGCGCACCCCATAATGAGTTGGCTTGGCCCTAAAGCAGAAAACTTTTTTCCCCCATCAATGACCGTTGACGGGCAACAACTCGGGCGCGTAACCAACTTGATCTCGACCACAGGGGTTCTAAATAACGCGCGTGTCGTAAAAGTGGTTCCTTCTGAAAAAGGCCCGTTATTACAGGTAACAACTGACGACTACGCACCACGCCAATATTACAGCCTTGCGTCGGGCAACAAATTAAATAATTTTGATGGCGAGCAAGCCAAATGGTTAGCGAGTTATTATACCGGCCGTCCAGTATCAGACATTGCGAGTATTCAATTTCAAACGAATTTTGATGACAGCTACCCTTGGGTAAACCGTTTACTACCTGTCTATAACGTTCACTTTAGCGGCGAAGATTCTCTGCGAATATTCATTCATACTGAAACATCAGCAATGGCCGGTTTAAATAACGAACTCAAAGCCTCCATGCAGTGGTTTTTCCAGCATGCCCATACATTTAAATGGTTAAACGGATTTGAGTACGGCCGGCTCATTATCATGTCACTTTTCATGCTGTGCTTAATTGGCACCGCCGTACTAGGTTTACTCTTAGTATTCGCGCTTAAATCTCGAAAGATTAAAAGTGGAAGTCGCCGGTACCATCGGTGGCTTGGCTACGTTTTATGGCTTCCTCTTCTAGCGTGGTCGGCCAGTGGGTTCTACCATTTATTGCAATCATCATTAGTGGATAAGCCTGCGGGCATGCGCTTAAACACACCGTTTAATGCACCTTCGATGGAAGCACTCACACCCCACGTCAACTTACCTGAATCACTAAGCGATCATCACATCAATAGCATTTCTCTGGTACGAGACGAAAATGCGCTGTTTTATCGGCTGAGTATTTCAGCCGCGTCAGACGTCAATGTATCGCGCACACAGCGCTATACCGGAATGCCTACCGAAAAACGGGCGGTATTTATTGATGCGACCACAGGGTTAATCTCCGACGCCCAAAATGATCAACATTACGCCCAAAACCTGGCGGCGAATTTTGCCGGTATCAGTACCGATAAGGTTGGTGCAAGTTCGATGATTACTCGATTTGGCACTGGTTACGATTTCCGCAATAAGCGCCTTCCCGTGTGGAAGGTAGAGATTAACGATGCCGACAACACATGGCTTTTTATCGACCCTATTACGGGTATTCTCGTTGACCAAAGCGAATCTATTGCGCGGGTAGAGGAGTGGTCTTTCACTTTTTTACATAAATGGAATTTCCTCACGCCTTTTACTGGCCGTATGGTGAGAGACATCCTAATCGTCGTCTGTTTAAGCTTTTTATTAGCCATTAGCTATTTTGGCGCAAAGCTGTTGCTGAGCCGATCTAGACGAGAAAAAAATACACTTAATCCTAGCGCCTAAAAATTGAGCTTACAGGTGGCCGATAAAAGGCTCACCTGTAAGCTTAACAATGTCACCTATCCAAGCTAAGCCCAATACCCGCAACCGTTATCACGCTCACCAAAAGCAACCCTCGCGGCTCATTCTTTTTGACCTCATAAACCGTACTTATTCCCTAGCCTGCAAGTCTAGTAATTGTCGCCATGAATATGTCTAGCATCAGCATTTTTACCATTGCCATCATAGGCATGGCAAGCAAAGTAATTTGCCGCCGTTACTAGATTGCTCTGGCTTGTATAAGCCGTATTTGGATGACTAAAGCCCTGCTGGGCGTTAGTTTTCATAGTGGCATTTACCAACTGAATAGAGCCCCTTTGATTGTCAATAACCGAAGACGGCTGATCCGTTTCATTTCCCCAGAGCGCCCCTATTGTTTTAGAGTTTTCAAGCACTTTGAGTGGCTCCTCACGCTCTAGTGTCTCGAAGATTGCCGTCATTTGACGATTAATCAATTGAATATTCCCTCTATTCGTCGCAGACTGATTATCGCCATCGCGAGCCCCCTCACCATAGATCATACAAATCTCAGTCGGCTGCCCCGTAAGCGGTGTGTCATCGTCGCCTGCTGGCACAAGGGGCCGCTCATTAGCGCAAACGTCTCTCGTGAAGTTCCAATGTGCATTCGCAAGGCTCGACGGGTCTTGGCAATTGGGCGTATTACGCTTATGTTCAAATGCTGCCCAGCTAAACCCAGGGTGCAGCACAGTACTTTTGACAAAGCGCCCCCGCCAACCCCAATAACTCATTCACCTCGACAACGCCGTCTCGATTAATATCAGCATTAATCCAAATATAGCCGTGTTTATCGGCCTCTTGTATCACGCTCCATAAGAGCTTCATTTCGCTTGAACCCGCCGGAAGCGTTTTACTTCCCACAGTAACACCACACATTTCACGACTGAAACGCGCTTCGTAATACACCATACTGCCCGCCTGATTATAGATAACAGCATTGCCAAACACTTGATTGATCATTTCAGGAATAATGAAATCATTTTCCGTATTGTCATCACCCTTAATGGAGAGCACAAAGATAAAAGGCTTATCTTTGTTGTTAAACGCGTGGTCAGATTGCGCACGCGCGCCGAGATTTTACCCAGAGGATAGACCACACCCTCACTTAACGATCATTTTATAGACAATCGCGTTGCTAAACTTGACACCCCCACACCATGCCCCTAGCATCCACCCCTCAAAAACAACTGGCGAAATGACCTCATGCAGTCCTTCCACGAAGTGGTGCAAAACGACTTTGAATCCGTCAACCGGCTCATTATTGACCAGCTACACTCTGACGTGGCGCTGGTAGAAAATATTGGACACTACATTGTTGACGCTGGTGGCAAACGTTTGCGCCCGCTACTCGTCCTATTAATGGCCAATGCACTCAACTACAAAGGTCAACAACACATTGATCTAGCCGCCATTATTGAGTTTATTCATACCGCAACACTACTGCACGATGATGTTGTCGACGTATCCTCTCTTCGTCGAGGGCGCCCGACCGCCAATGCAGAATGGGGTAACGCTCCCAGTGTATTGGTCGGTGACTTCCTATACTCTCGATCCTTTCAGATGATGGTCGCCATTGGCAACATGGATATTATGGCCATATTGTCTGACACCACTAATATCATCTCTGAAGGTGAAGTGCAGCAGCTCGTCAACGCTAGAAATCCAGACGTAACGGAAGACAACTATCTCACCGTCATTCACAAGAAGACAGCAGCCTTGTTCGAGGCGGCCTGTGAAATAGGTGCCGTTATTGCCGGTGCAAATGCCCAGCAACGCGCGCAAGCACGGCAAATTGGCTACCATTTAGGCGTCGCCTTTCAGCTTATTGATGACGCGTTAGATTACGAAGGAAATGCCGAAGAACTCGGCAAGAATGTGGGTGACGATTTAGCCGAGGGCAAACCCACCCTGCCATTAATTCACGCTATCGCCAACGGCACGTCAGAAGAAGCTGAATTGGTAAAACAAAGCATTCGCGATGGCGATATCAACAAACTGCAACAAATTATCACTATCGTGCAGCAGCGCGGTGGTTTGGAGTACACCAAAGAGTGTGCCCGCAACCATGCCGAGAAGGCTCAAGCACTCATTGCTAACCTTTCGGCCACACCTTACCAGTCCGCTTTAGCGGATCTCACACGCTTCTCGGTAGAGCGCAGCAACTAATAAAAAAGCCGCCAGCCATTCCTACCCTGAAGCACGCAGCAATAGAGAGTCTATCGATGCAAAAACGTACACTATCCGATCTTTATAATAACTGGGATCAACTCGTTGAAAACGCTACTTCATGGGAAGGGCGTACCTTAAAACAAGCTTTCGAAAAAGACGCCAATCGCTCGGCTCGCTATACCGTTTCAGCCACTGGCCTAGAATTGGACTTTTCTAAAAACCACATTGACGAAACAACACTGTCACTCTTACTCGACGTTGCCAAGCAAGCAGACCTCAAAGGTGCTATAAAGCGCTTGATGCGCGGTGACCACGTCAACAATACCGAAGATCGCCCAGCGTTGCACAGCGCCCTACGATACGCTGGCAAGGCCTCTAGCCCCGAAGAGAAAGCGGTAGAGTCAACACTCAACAAAATGGCCGGCTTAATTGAATCTGTGCATAGCGGCGAATGGAAAGGCTACAAAGGCGATAAGATTACTGACGTCGTCAACATTGGTATCGGCGGCTCCGACTTAGGCCCTCGCATGGTAACAAAAGCGCTAACACCCTTTCATACAGGGCATGTGAACGTTCACTTCGTTGCAAACATAGACGGCGCCGAAATCCATGACCTTACCCAAACATTAAATGCCGATACGACACTCTTCTTAGTTGCTTCCAAATCATTCTCTACTTTAGAGACCCTCGAAAATTCACTCACCGCTCGTCGATGGATGCTGGAAAATGGCTGTGCCGAAAATGAACTCCGCCATCACTTTGTTGCCATCTCGTCAAAAGTCGATAAAGCCGTTGAATTCGGTATTGATGCCGACAATGTTTACCCGTTATGGGATTGGGTAGGCGGCCGATACTCATTGTGGTCTGCTATAGGCATGCCCATAGCTTTCGCCGTTGGTATGGACAATTTCCGCAAGCTTCTGTCTGGTGCGAATGCAATGGACACTCACTTTGCTGAAGCGCCACCGGAAAAAAACATTCCCGTGCTTATGGCCCTTATCGTGTTCTGGTACAGCAACTTCATGGATACCGACACGCAAGCCATACTTCCTTACGCTTACCACTTACAGCTGCTCCCAGCCTATTTACAGCAACTTGAAATGGAAAGTAATGGCAAAAGTGTTACAAAAGAAGGCGTGCGCGTAGACTACCAAACAGGCTCTATTGTATGGGGTACTGAAGGAACAAATGGCCAGCACTCGTTCCACCAACTACTGCATCAAGGCACAACCACGATGCCTATCGATTTTATTGCCACCCTGCAAGCCCATCACCCAATCGATCATCAACATAAATACTTGTTTGCCAATTGTGTGGCGCAAAGCCAAGCTCTTATGACGGGGCGCGATCTCGCAACAACGGAAACAGAGCTGCGTGCAGCAGGTGTCAGTGAAAGTGAAATAACCACCTTAGCAGAACACAAAGTTCATCCGGGTAATCGCCCAAGCAACACTATTTTGATGGACAAGCTAACCCCAGAAACACTCGGCGCACTTGTCGCAGCCTACGAACATAAAGTGTATACATTGGGCACATTGTGGAATATTAACTCCTACGACCAATGGGGCGTAGAGCTAGGTAAGTTACTCGGCACACACATTGCCACTGCCATAGACACAACGGATATCCCCGGCGACTGGGACTCATCAACCCAAACTTTAGTGCGTAAGTTTAACGAAGCAAACAAAAGTATTTAACCCACAGGCTGGGCCTTAAATCGTTAGAACGCGGCCTAGGGCCGCGTTTTTTATACTCGCTAAACGTAATATTTCACTGAGGCTACAGCTATTACAGCATAAGTAAGTTAAATTCAGGGGCAGTAAAACCTGAACTTTCTATTATTCGCTTAGTCTCACTCGCTACCAGTACAAAAAGTACTGACAGAACAGACCTAAATTTTGCTCCCACAGGGAGTTACTTCGTCAGGAGATCACCGATGAAAAACATGAGTAAAACACTAGCATTATCCAGTGCCATCGCCGCAGGCGTTATGATGGCCTCAAGTCACGAAGCGCTTGCAGGCAAAGCTAGCATGGAGAAATGCTACGGTATCGTTAAAGCCGGTAAAAATGATTGTGCCATAAAAAGCCAAGGCACCAGCTGCGCGGGCCAAGCCAAAAAAGATGCCATTTCAGATGCATGGATCTACGTTCCAAACGGAAAATGTGAATCCATTGTTGGCGGTAGCTTAACCCCCAAAGGCGCACAAAAGTAAACATAGCTACCTGTGAACCACCTAAAAGGCTCATTGAGTTATCGGGGCCTTTTAGTGTAACCAGCCCGTACCTTTATTTATGACTGAACCTCTCCCCCTACGCTGCGGTGTTGGGCTAAAAGCACAGCACTACAACGATATTATTCACGAACAACCTAATGTTGGTTGGTTCGAGATTCATCCTGAAAACTATATGGGTCCTGGCGGGCCGCCACATCATTACCTACAAAAAATCAGAGCACAATACCCTCTTTCACTGCACGGAGTAGGGCTTTCGTTAGGCTCAAGCGAGGGGGTTAGTAGCGAACATTTACACGCGCTAAAACGGGTAATCGATCGATATCAGCCCGCTCAAGTATCCGAACATATCGCGTGGAGTCACTGGAATAGTATTTATTTAAATGATTTACTGCCGTTACCTTACACACATGAAAGCTTACAAATACTTTGTGACAACATCGACCGCACACAAGCTTTTTTAGGCCGATCAATACTCATCGAAAACCCTTCAACATATATCGACTTTTCATACAGTGATCTCACCGAGAGTGCATTCATTAATGAAGCCTGTCAGCGCACAGGCGCGGGCCTACTTCTCGACGTTAATAATATTTTTGTCTCTGCCACCAATAACGGATTTGACCCTTACCATTACATTGACACCATTAACACGCAATATATTGGCGAAATCCATCTTGCAGGCCATACAGAAAAAACATTACCCGATGCCTCCATTATTCGCATCGACGATCACGGCTCGGCTGTTAAAAACAGCGTATGGATGTTATTTAAGTATCTATTAACCAAGACAAACAAACCGTTCCCAACACTCATTGAATGGGACAACGATATTCCAGAATGGGCGGTTTTAGAAGGAGAAGCACATAAAGCTGAAACACTTCTAGTACGTCAACGAGAAGGCGCTTGATATGACGCTGAAAAAATTTCAACAAAATTTTGGCGAATTTTTTCTATCTGGCGAACACGATTTTGCACTACAAAAACAATTAAAGGCCTACCCTCGCGACATCTTAGAAGCACGGCTGAATATCCATAGAAACAACTATTACGCATCTCTTGGCGACATTTTGCGTGAAACATTTAGCACCGTTAACCAACTGGTAGGCGACACATTTTTTACAGCTCTCGCAAACAACTACCTCACCCAACACCCCCCAACTAAGGCTGCTATGCTTTGGCTCGGCGATACCTTCCCTCACTTTATTGCCCGCTTTGAACATACCCAAAAAATATCGTATCTAGCAGATGTAGCGCGCGTTAATTGGGCACAGCACTTAGCTTATCACGCAAAAGACACCCCCCCCTTAACCGCACGGAATTTCGCTGACATAGACAACGACACGCTTGGCCAAAGCGCTTTTATCTTTCACCCCAGTCTTGCGCTACTACAATCACCTTATGCTCTATATTCCATTTGGCAGTACTGCCTTCCAACAGAGGAGGCTAACGTTGATGAGGGTTCGACTATACTCCCCTCAGAGATCGACGCAGACAGGCCCGAAAATATACTTGTCGCAAGGCCTAGCACCACGGTCGCCACTTACAACCTTTCACATGAAGTCGCTTTTTTTATCTCTCAACTATTGACCGGCCAAACACTGCTAGACGCCGTATCTCGCACTGCAGACTATAGCGACTCTCACAAGCTCGACTTTAACGCCAGCGATGCTGTGTCATTCTTAATTTCCTCAGGCATCGTTACCTCAACCATTATTCCCGAGGGCGATGCTCTATGACTATTTTCAATAAAATTGATCGATTCGCAAAAACACTGGGCGATATTATTCCCGAGGCGGTGCTTTCTATTTCTGCCCGCGTTTCGGTCTTTATGATTTTCTGGCTATCCGCACAAACAAAAATTGGAGGGGACGCAATCTTCGGACAAAAATGGATGTTTTGGAATGTTTCACAAACAACGCTTCTATTGTTCGAATATGATTACGCCCTACCCTTAATTCCCGCCGATATCGCAGCTTACCTCGCGAGCATCACAGAATTTTTAATATCGATATTAATACTTGTTGGCTTCATGACGCGCGCAAGCGCCCTTATTTTTATAATCATGACGCTCATAATTGAAATTTTCGTTTACCCCGAAGCATGGGCAACCCACCTACTTTGGTTGGTGCCATTACTGTATATTCTAAAGCAGGGTGCCGGTGTATTTTCGGTCGATTCATTGCTAAAAAAAACTTAACTCCGTAAAAATATACCAAAAAAAACCGGCCAAGGCCGGTTTTTTTTGGTATTAACAGCTAAAGAAATTAAGCATCGTACTGTTTAACCAGGCCTAACAATTCCTCTGTTTTCGCTTCCATTAAGCCTTGATCAGCGCGGCTTTCAATATTTAAGCGCAGGACAGGCTCCGTACTGGATGAGCGTATATTTAATCGCCACTGTGCAAACTCCATTGATAAACCATCGATTTTTTTTAATAATCAATGCAGAAGAGCGGTAATGCTCTTCTATCGAAGTAATTATTTTTACAGGATCGTTTACCGTGTTATTTCGCTCGCCACTACACGGAAATTTTGCAACACGATCTTTCACCAATTCAGATAACGTCTTACCTGTAGTGCTCATTAACTCTGTCACCAACAACCAAGGGATATTGCCATTATCACAATAAGCAAAATCTCGGAAATAATGATGAGCGCTCATTTCACCGCCATAGACGGCATCTTCTGCACGCATTTTTTCTTTGATGAAGGCATGCCCTGTTTTACTTTCAATCGCAATACCACCTTCAGCCTCGGCCAAGTCAATGGTATTCCACGTTAATCGAGGATCATGCACAACTTTTGCACCGGGGTTTTTCTTTAAGTAAGCCGCGGCCAATAAACCAACAACATAATACCCTTCAATAAACACACCGTTTTCATCAAAGAAGAAGCAGCGATCAAAATCACCGTCCCAAGCAAAACCTAGGTCAGCCTTATGTTCCTTTACTGCATCAATAGTTGCGCCGCGCTTCTCGACCAAAAGCGGGTTAGGAATACCATTAGGGAAGTTGCCGTCAGGATTATGATGAATTTTAATAAATTCAAAAGGCAAATGAGGCTCTAAACCATCGACCACAGCACCAGCGCCACCATTACCCGCGTTACAGACAATTTTAAGCGGTTTTAAAGCTGAAATATCAACATATTCCAACAAATGTTCGAGGTATTCAGGGCGAATATCACGCTTTTCTACGCTACCCACAACCGCCGACGGCTTAAACTCACCACGCTCGGCAATAGTCTGTATATCATCCAAGCCGGAATCACCCGAAATAGGCTCTGACCCTTTGCGCACCAATTTCATTCCGTTGTAATCCATAGGGTTATGGCTAGCCGTTACACAAATGCCACCATCAACGCCCAAGTGAAACGTTCCGAAATATACCTCTTCTGTACCCACTTGCCCCATATGTATAACGCTGGCGCCCGCTTCCGTAATGCCTTTAACCAAGGAATCGGTTATCTCCGCGCTGGTCAAACGAATATCGTGGCCAACCACAACAGTTTTAGCATCGAGGTATTCAACGAACGCTCTACCAACGCGATACGCTACATCAGCATTAAGTTCTTCGGGAACACGGCCACGAATGTCGTACGCTTTGAAACAAGTAATATCAATTTTCATCTAACTTCAGTCCACCTTTAGTCTTGGGTATACAGATTTTCGTAAACATAGTTGGTTGCATTCACAAAGCCTGCAACGCTTCCGCAGTCAAAACGACGACCTTTGAATTTATACGCCAACACACAACCGTTTTTAGCTTGCGTAAGGAGTGCATCAGTGAGCTGCACTTCATTATTTTTACCTGGCGGGGTATTTTCTATTATTTCAAAAATGTCGGGAGTTAAAATATAACGACCAATGATAGCGAGATTACTGGGAGCATCTTCGGGTTCTGGTTTTTCTACCATGTTATCAACTTGGTAGAGCCCGTCTTTAATTTGCTTGCCAGCAATAACACCAAACTTACTAATATCTTCTTTTGGCACTTCTTGTACCGCCACAATACTGCAACGAAACTGTTTATACAGTTTAACCATTTGTGATAAAACGCCTTCGTCCGCTACACATAAGTCATCCGATAGCACAACGCCGAAAGGCTGGTCACCAATTAAACGACGGCCATTTAAGATTGCATCACCGAGCCCTCTCATTTCACGCTGCCGCGTAAAAGAGAACGAACCTTTTGCCATTACGTCGCGAATAGACGCTAAGTAATCCTCTTTGGAGGAACCCGCTATTTGATGCTCTAGCTCATAGCTCACGTCGAAATGGTCCGCGATTGCACGCTTACCTCGACCGGTTACAAAACCAATTTCGGATAAACCCGCACCCAAGGCTTCTTCTACGCCATACTGCACAAGTGGCTTGTTAACAACGGGTAACATTTCTTTGGGCATCGATTTTGTCGCAGGAAGAAAGCGGGTTCCATATCCGGCAACAGGAAATAAACATTTACTAATCATCTTTGATTCTACCTTCTTGGTATTAAATATTTTATCTGTTGAGCGTATCGCTAATGTGTGGTGTGAAAACTATACCAACTAATTGTTGAACTTTTATTGAGCAAAGGCACCGAAAACGAGCAGTTTACGGCGTCATCAACATTGGCAGTATTTATTTGTAGCGTTCAATGCACTGAGTCACCCAATCCACAGAGGCTCTATTCTTAACACGCACGAAATATACCATATTCAATAACACTATAGTGCTTGATCGAGGCCTTGGTAGCGCTACCCTTTATATTTTATTGGCTGATACGGTGTTTCGCCCGCCTCGCGACTGGACAAGCCCTATACACAGGGTAGAATGGCGGCTTTTTCCGGCTGGGTATCGCTTAAACTCGCCGCCAACTAACCACGGATAATCTTCAGTCATGAATTCATTCGAACAGCAATCATCCTATAACCTGGAAGAGCTACTGGCCTGCGGTCAAGGCAAAATGTTTGGCCCAGGTAACGCACAGCTACCCGTACCCAATATGTTAATGCTGGACCGAATAACTCACATCAGCCAAGCTGGCGGTGAGTTTGGCAAGGGCGAAATCATTGCCGAATTGGATATCAAAGATGACTTGTGGTTCTTTGACTGCCACTTCCCCGGAGATCCCGTAATGCCTGGCTGTCTGGGCTTAGACGCCATGTGGCAGTTAGTCGGTTTTTTCCTTGCATGGAAAGGGAACCCCGGTCGCGGACGCGCGCTTGGCTGTGGCGAAGTTAAATTCACAGGCCAAATACTCCCGTCGAACGGTAAAGTAACGTATCACATCAACCTAAAACGCGTTATTGAACGCAAGTTGGTAATGGGGATAGCCGATGGTCGAGTGTCGGTTGACGGCAAAGACATTTACTTTGCTAAAGACCTAAGAGTTGGCCTATTTAGCAATACCGACAGCTGGTAGTTCGCTAACAGAATTCGAGCTAGCGGTATGGCATAATGCCGCCGCGATCTGACTAGATTATGAGGAATAATATGAAACGCGTTGTGGTCACTGGCATGGGTATCAGCTCATGCATCGGTAACGATATAGACACAGTACTCGCCTCTTTAAAAGCGGGAAAATCCGGTATACGGTTTAATGAAAGCTATCAAGAACATGGGTTTCGCAGCTTGGTTTCTGGCTCTGTCGATATCGACTTAAAAGACCATATCGATCGTAAAGTGCTGCGTTTCATGGGCGATGCCGCCGGATTCGCCTACGTTGCAATGCAACAGGCCGTTCTCGACTCCGGGCTAGAAGCGAACCAAGTGTCAAACGAACGCACAGGCATTGTTGTGGGTTCAGGTGGCGCGACTACCTCTAGCGTAGTGGAGTCAGCCGACATTATCCGTAGCCGCGGCGTAAAACGCGCAGGACCTTACCGTGTCACACAAACAATGGGAAGCACGACCTCGGCGTGCCTAGCCACCCCCTTCAAGATCAAGGGCGTTAACTACTCCATCTCGTCGGCTTGCGCCACCAGTGCTCACTGCATTGGCAATGCGATGGAACTGATTCAACTCGGCAAGCAAGACGTTGTCTTTGCCGGAGGTGGTGAAGAAGAGCACTGGACTCTCACGGGCCTCTTCGATGCCATGGGCGCCCTTTCAACCAAATATAACGACACTCCAGAGAAAGCCTCTAGACCTTACGATGCGAACCGCGATGGGTTTGTTATTGGTGGTGGTGGTGGCTGTCTGGTGATCGAATCTCTGGATCACGCCTTGGCACGTGGCGCTAAAATATATGGCGAGCTCATCGGCTACGGAGCAACTTCAGACGGCTACGACATGGTTGCCCCCTCTGGCGAAGGCGCTATTCGCTGCATGAGACAAGCCTTACAAAACGTAGATGCGGCGACTATCGACTACATCAATTCACATGGCACCAGTACACCAGTAGGTGACCTTGCCGAATTGCGAGCAGTGCGAGAAACCTTCGGCGCCAATACTCCTGCTATTAGCTCAACAAAATCACTCACGGGCCACTCCTTAGGTGCTACTGGCGTTCAAGAAGCGATATACACTTTGCTTATGATGAAGCATAGCTTCATTGCAGGCTCATCGAATATCGAAACACTGGACCCTGAAGCTGATGGTTTGAATATTGTACCTACAGCAAAAGACGCAGATATTAATATCGCCATGTCGAATAGCTTTGGCTTTGGCGGCACCAATGCGACACTTGTTTTCCAAAAGTTTGCAGGTTGATAAAACACCACTGTTAGACCAAAAAAAGCGCCTAATAGGCGCTTTTTTTGGTCTAACCTCTACGTTATTGCCGCACAGACTGCCGCTTCTCTTCTACCAAATGCTGATCATGTAGCCACCGACGTACGAGCGATTTAAAACCGTGCCGCCAAGAAGGAAACTGAATACCAAAGTCATCGGTACAATTCCGACCGTTTAGGTTACCGTTACCTAACAACAAACGCCCTTCTTCTTTCCCCGATATTACCTGAGGCATTGTGAGCGACAAGCCTGCTTCAGCATTGATCATACGCACAGTTGCATCCACAAATTCCGCTTCGGAACTCTGATCAGAGCTACGCAAATGATACACACCCCAGTTTTCTGCGCCACAAAAAAACCTGATGAATGAGGGTGATAAGGCTGCGAATCACAAAACCTGCAGACACCAAACTAAAGCGATGGTGATCAGATACAGGGGGTAACTCGCCAACTAATAATTTAGGGATAATTCGACCGAATAAACTACAAGGAACTAGATCTAATATCCACGGTAACCGCAACACGATAGAAGAGGGGCACACCAACGCGCCTGTCTCCATCGATAAAATCCGCCGCCCCAGCTCATTGCTTGGCTGAGGCATATCCACCTCACCAACGCCCTGAGGGCAATAATTGTCACCAAAAACACGGAATGAAGATAACTGAATTAAAGGCACGCTTTTCGCTTTGCATGCCTTCGCAAGACTTCTCGCCGCGGCGATATCGCTAGCACTCACATCGACGCAAGATTCCGGAAAGTGAATAACAAGGCTAGGCGATTTTTCATCGAAATAACCTGCGACCGCCGCCTCATCCGACCAGTTCAGGCTCTCAGCAGACGGTGTAAGCAACACAAAAGGGTAATCTTCCATCACCCCCATAAACGCACTAGCGAGCGCGGTATCCGCTCGCCGAACAAGAATTCGATAACTCAAGTGAATACCCTAAAATGGGATGTCGTCATCAAAACTATCCATAGCGGGTGGCGGAGCAGCATGAGACGTTTGCTGCGGCGCTGGCGCGTGTTGCTGTTGCTGTTGCTGTTGCTGGTTTGGATTTTGCTGTTGCATCGGAGCGGGAGCCGCTTGCGGCTGATTAGGCGCTGCTGCAGGAGCACCCTGCTGAAAGCCACCGCCGTAATTTTGATTTTCGCCACCCTGACGCGCGTCGAGCATTTGCATTTCGGCGGCTACTATTTCAGTGGTGTAACGGTCTTGACCATCTTGCCCCTGCCATTTACGAGTGCGCAAGGCGCCTTCAATATACACTTTACTGCCTTTGCGAAGATACTCGCCGGCGATCTCTGCTAGACGATTAAAAAAGACTACACGGTGCCATTCTGTACGTTCTTGAGGCTGCCCAGACTGCTTATCTTTCCAAGCCTCAGAAGTGGCCACACTGATATTGGTCACGGCACCTCCGGAAGGCATATACTTAGTTTCAGGATCTTGACCTACATTTCCCACCAAAATCACTTTATTTACGCCTCTGCTGGCCACGTTAACTCTCCTATATCAAATAATGATTCAAATCTGGCTATCGATCGATTCTAGCGACTTTTCACTGCTTTGGCTCCACCTAAATTTAGCAGAACAATACCTTTACAGTATTGCCTAGCAATCAAGAATTACGCTGCAACACGCGATTAAGCTCACTCTCATCGAACACTCTTTTATCCACCTTTAAGTAAAGCAAAGCGTCTTCACTCACGAACAACACATCCTCAACACCCGGCACTGCCAAAACACACGCAGTAGCATTAAAATTTTGGGCAACACTGACGCTCACACTACTAAGATACCGCGGGCTTTTCATGGTTACAGCAAAGGCAAACCAAACCGCTACAACAACAGCCCCCAACAGATAAACTTCTGAAGGGCCATAATACTCTAACAACCAACCACCACTAACGCCTCCAGCAAATGCACCTAGAAATTGGCTGGTTGAATATATTCCCATCGCCGTACCTTTAGCGCCAGCGGGCGCTATTTTACTCACAAGAGACGGCAGGCTCGCTTCCAACAAATTGAATGCTGTAAAAAAAAGCAATAAAAGCGTTAACCAAACAACAATCGAAGCATTGACCTGAGACAACACGGCTAAACTGAACCCCAGTAAAGCGACCGCCCCCACGAACACCGTTTTAACGCGTCGCTTACGCTCGGCAAACATCACTAGAGGCAACATCAAAACAAAAGCGATACCCAACAACCCCAAATAAACGAGCCAATGAGAATCGCGCGATACCGCAAATCGCTCTTCAAGCATAAGCGGTACAACTAAAAATGCGGCCATTAGCACAAAGTGCAAAACGAAAATCCCCCAGTTCAAGCGCAACAACTGGGTATCTTTTAGGCTGGCGAGAATTAATGCTGGAATTGCGCCCGTATCACGGTGCGATGCAGATAAACGCGGCGGGCTGGGGACCACGAAAAGCAGTACTAACAGACCTATAAGCGCCAATAGGGCTGAAACGCCAAACACACCACCTAAGCCAACACTGGACGCAATACCCGGCCCCACTATCATTGCCACAGAAAAAGATAAGCCGATAGAGGCCCCAATAGCGGCCATAGCTTTCGTACGATTTTCTTCCGACGTAAGATCGGCCACCATTGCCATAATTGCACTTGCGATAGCACCACTGCCCTGTAAGGCCCTGCCTAAAATAAGCCCTTCTATTGAACTGGCAAGCGCCGCGACCAAACTACCAATGGCAAAGATAACTAAACCGAGAAAAATAACGGGCTTTCGCCCCCAGATATCGGACAGCAACCCCAAAGGAATCTGAAACAGAGCCTGAGTGAGGCCATAAACACCTAACGCTAGCCCTAAGAGCGCAGGACTGGCTCCGCGATATTCGCCACCGTATAACATCAAGACAGGCAGCACCATAAACAACCCAAGCATACGAAATGCGTAAAGCGATGCTAAGGATGCAACCGTTTTAACCTGAGAGTGCAAAGGTCTAATTCCTCGGATTTTAAAAGAGGGCGATTCTAACAGGCCGATCCATTTGGCGACACCGCTAGCGCCTTCCACGCGAAGAATTAGACCGCTAGAACCCCCATTGTGCGGTACCTCACACCCATTTCACCCCTCAAGTATGAAAAGGAGACCGCAAATTTAACGCGCCAATGTAACCCGTACCAACCCTCTCCCCCCACTTAAGAATGAGGTTTATGTCCCTATGGCGCGTATTTAATAAGCCTTTTTGGTACTAGGTGTACCAATAATCGGGTACAATGCTCAATGATTCTCCCGCTCGGGGAAGATAACAACAATAAATCAACTTCATACTTCATCGTCAAGATTGGGGAAGTGTGGACCGAAATCAGGTAATGATGTGTCTATATTAGAATCAGACACTGTAGTGCAAGGTAACAATATCGTCCTTTTCTCAGCCAATAGCAGCCTCCAAACAGGGCTTCTGGCTAAATTAATCGGCGAAGAATTACAACTTGACTGCAGCGTCCACAGAGAGCTTGGATCAGTACCCGCTGGTACAAATGTGATACTGATCGATTGCAATGGTCAAGACCTGGAAACACTCAGTGAATTTGTTCGCGAGATTCAAAATACTCTCGAAAACGTTAATGCCGCACTCCTCAACGCTGAATATGAAAGCGAACAGGAATCACTGCTTGATTGGCCCTGTGTTTCCGGCTTGTTCTACGTAGATTCAGAGCAGGAACAACTCATCCGCGGATTAAAATGTCTGCTAGAAGGCGACTTCTGGGTGCCCCGCCGACTACTTCATACATTTTTGGACAAAAACAGAAAAGCACCTTCGAACATTAAACGACCGAATGTAAAACTAACAAAGCGCGAAAAACAAATTCTGAAATTAATCAAAGAAGGCGCCACAAACGCTGATATTTCCGAATCATTGTCCGTTAGTGAGCATACAGTCAAAAGCCACCTTTATAACGTATACAAAAAGATTGGCGTGCGTAACCGTCTCGAGGCCAGTAACTGGGTACGCGATATGGACGATCTAGATAACTAAAACGCTAAGACATACCTCACACCAAAACCCGGATTGTTCCGGGTTTTTTATTGCCCCCAATCCCATAAAGTTAATGTAAAAGTCTAAACTTTCATCGAATGAAACGCGTATAATTTCCGGTTGGCTAATCTCGCTTCGCGATTTGCCCCGTAACCCCCATTTTTTAACCGGACAATAATCTGTGGATACCATCGTAGTACGTGGCGCGCGCACCCATAACCTGAAAAATGTTGATCTCGACCTCCCCCGCGATAAGCTTATCGTTATCACTGGCCTGTCTGGGTCAGGGAAGTCTTCTCTGGCATTTGACACGCTTTATGCCGAAGGGCAACGGCGTTATGTTGAATCCCTATCAACCTATGCCCGCCAGTTCCTATCCATGATGGAAAAGCCAGACGTCGATCATATTGAAGGGTTAAGCCCAGCCATTTCCATCGAACAGAAATCCACCTCCCACAACCCTAGATCCACGGTTGGCACTATCACCGAGATCTACGATTATTTGAGGCTTCTTTACGCACGCGTAGGCGAACCTCGCTGCCCTGAGCACGACGAACCCCTCGCCGCTCAAACGGTCTCGGAAATGGTGGACCAAGTCCTCACGCAACCTGAGGGCAGTAAAACGATGCTGCTCGCGCCAATTATTCGCGACAGAAAAGGCGAGCACTTACACATATTTGACAGCCTACGCCGCGACGGTTTTATTCGAGCGCGCATCGATGGGCTTGTGGTTGATCTAGACGATACCCCTACCCTCGATAAACGGAAAAAACACACCGTAGAAGCCGTGGTCGATCGTTTTAAAATTCGCAGCGACATAGCGATTCGAATAGCCGAGTCATTTGAAACTGCAATTAATCTGGCCGACGGCATTGCCATCGTTGCCGATATGGACGGCAAAAAACCAGACCAGGTTTTTTCCGCGAAGCATTCGTGCCCTGTTTGTGATTACTCACTGGCAGAGCTAGAGCCTCGCCTTTTCTCCTTTAATAGCCCTGCCGGCGCATGTTCGGGATGTGACGGCCTTGGCGTAAAACAGTTTTTCTCAGAAGATAAATTGATTCAATTTCCTGAATCGTCATTATCTGAAGGCGCTATAAGAGGTTGGGACAAACGCAACCTCTATTATTTTCATATGCTGAAATCTCTCGCAGAACATTTCGGTTTCGATACAGACAAGCAGTGGAAACGCCTTGCAAAAAAACACCGTGAAGTCATTTTATACGGATCCAAAGGTGAGGAAATTGATTTTAGTTACGTCAACGACCGAGGTGACACCTATAATCGCAAGCACGCCTTTGAAGGCGTAGTGCCTAACCTCGAACGACGCTACCGCGATACAGAATCAAATTCTGTTCGCGAAGAACTCTCCAAATTTTTATCCATTATGAAATGCCCAGACTGCGATGGAGCCAGGTTAAACAAAGAGGCCCGTCACGTATTTATCGACAAAAAGACACTACCCGAGATTACCGAATTCCCGGTCGGCGAAGCCTATGATTATTTTAAGAAATTAAAATTTACCGGCGCCAAGCACAAGATAGCCGACAAAATATTAAAAGAGCTACGTGACCGATTTCGTTTTTTAGTCGACGTTGGCCTCAACTATTTAACGCTCAACCGCAGCGCAGAAACGCTCTCCGGCGGTGAAGCACAACGTATTCGATTAGCCAGCCAAATTGGTGCCGGGCTTGTTGGTGTGATGTATATCCTAGACGAGCCTTCTATAGGCTTACATCAACGTGACAATGACCGGCTACTGGGCACCCTTACCCACCTGCGAGACTTAGGCAATACCGTAATCGTTGTGGAGCACGACGAAGACGCTATTCGCGCAGCCGATTACGTTGTCGATATTGGCCCCGGTGCGGGCGTGCACGGTGGCGAAGTGATTGCTGCAGGAACCTACAAACAGGTTCTTAAGGCAAAAAACTCTATCACGGCCGACTACTTAACTGGCCGCAAAAAAATTGAAGTCCCGTCTTTGCGGCATAAGCCGAAAGACGATAGCCATCTAATATTGCATAAAGCCCGAGGCAACAACTTACGAGATGTCACACTCACTATCCCCCTTGGGATTATGACCTGCGTAACAGGCGTTTCGGGTTCAGGAAAATCAACCCTTATTAATGGCACGCTTTACCCTCTCGCCGCCACGGCATTAAACGGTGCAACAACCTTAACTCCCGCAAAGCACGATTCAGTAGAAGGCCTAGAGCTGCTCGACAAATGCGTGGATATAGATCAAAGCCCTATTGGCCGTACGCCTCGCTCAAACCCTGCTACTTACACCGGGATCTTTACACCCATCCGCGATATATTTTCTGGTACACAAGAAGCGCGCTCACGAGGGTACAAACCTGGCCGCTTCAGTTTTAATGTAAAAGGTGGCCGCTGTGAAGCCTGCCAGGGCGATGGCGTTGTAAAAGTCGAAATGCACTTTTTACCCGACGTGTACGTCCCTTGTGACGTCTGTAAGGGCAAACGTTACAACCGAGAAACTCTCGAAATAAAATACAAGGGTAAAAACATTCACGAATGTTTAGACATGACCGTTGAGGACGCACGTGAATTCTTTGACGCAATACCCGCAATCGCAAAGAAACTACAAACACTCATGGACGTAGGCCTTGCATACATTCGCCTAGGCCAAGCCGCTACCACGCTATCCGGCGGCGAAGCGCAAAGAGTAAAACTTAGTCGCGAGCTTTCTAAACGTGACACTGGTAAAACACTTTACATTCTCGACGAACCCACTACGGGGTTGCACTTTCACGACATTCAACAATTACTTAATGTATTACATCGATTGCGCGACCACGGCAATACAATCGTTGTTATTGAGCACAACCTTGATGTTATTAAAACAGCTGACTGGGTTATCGATTTAGGCCCAGAGGGAGGAAGCGGCGGCGGTCAAATTATCGCAGAAGGAACGCCGGAAACCGTTTCGCGCGTGAAGAAATCCTATACCGGCGCCTACCTAAAAGACATGTTAGTAAAATAATAAAACGTTACTGCGTATAAAGCTCCTGCATATAAGACTGTGCGCTTTGCTGCCAAGTAAAGCGCACATCACCCGCAGCACGCATCATTTTTTTCCACGCTTCAGGCTCTTCATCAAATAGCGTTCGTACACGTTTAAATTCCCCCGCCATCGATTCGGCTTGCTCAACCGCAGAACCGCCGCTAAAACAGAACCCTGTCTTATTGTGTTCTACAGTATCTTTTAAACCACCTACGCTATTCACAAGGCACGGCTGACCAGCCCGCATTGCCAGCATCTGGCTTATCCCACAGGGCTCGAATGAGCTCGGCATTAAAAATAAATCGCCATAGCGATATAAATACAACGATAGTGCATGGGAATAACCATTCAGGAAAATAAAGTTACTGTAGCGTCCACTCACCCGAAGAAGAAAGTCTTCATAGACGGCATCGCCAGTACCTAGCAGTATTAATTGATCCCTGTCACTTAACGTATCGAGCATGGTCTCTAACGCCGTCTTCCCACTCGCGACATACGTCGACAGCAACTTCGCCTTTTGCTCCGTGATTCGGCCCACGGAGGTCACAGTGAAACCGCGTGATTTTTTGTGAGCCCAATAATCCAAACGCTTATCTGCGACAAAATGTGCACTCGACAACTCCGACTGATGACTGGCCCATGTCACCAAACATTCTTCAGCAAGCGCCACGACTTTTTTCTTGGCCGGATCAGCATAACGAGCGCCCTTTGGGTATTCGCTGCCATTTATAATCCCAACTAGATCACCTGTTGCAGAGCGTCCGTTTAAATCATCTTGCAGGCCTTCGCCACCGTATAGGCCGTTTATCTTGTCACTAGGCTGCAGTATTTCTTCTGCATACGTAGGCGAAACCGTATGCACTTTGTCGGCTAAAAGAATTGCGGCACGCATTGGATTAACACAATGAGGATTAACCGGATCGCAAATACTTTGGCCATCATAATGTAAATCTGGATACCACGTTTCCAATGAAGACGAATCCCCCCTAAGGGGCCTAACACCTTGCATCGCCAAATTATGAATGGTGAAAACCGACCGAATAGTCTTTAAGGTTTGTAACGCCGGTGAAAACTCTATCAAGATTAAGAGAAAGGCTGTGTGCCAATCATGACAATGGAGAACATCGGGCCGCGCCAGCGCACCGTCCAATAACGCCTTACCCAATGCAGCGCAAAAAAAAGCAAACTTTGTTGCGTCGGTGGCAAAAGGTCGATCATGATCATTACAATAGACCGTTTCGCCACTGGGAGAAAAAGCGGGGTGATGAATAATATAGTTGCTAGCCCCCCCATTTTTTTGGGTCTGCAGCAACAACACTACCTGATGAGTCGAACCGCCAAAACTGACTTCATACTCGGCAACAATATTCAACCCAGGAAGGCGTGCTAAAAAGCCATATGACGGAAGCACAACATCAACCTCAGCTCCCAACGCCACAATAGCGGGAGGTAGATCGCGAATTACATCGGCCACACCACCTACTTTTGCACCAGGAAGAAAATCGTTCTCCGCGGCAACCATCAAAATACGTTTATTATTTTTCATTCGCTCTCTTAGTAATACCTCTAACGTACGCTAGAGCCTTGGCCTAGCATCTCGCGTGTAACCAAAACAACACCTTTCTTCGAGACCCTAAACCCTCGAGCGATATCATGTTCGTGGTCATGCCCAATAACCATCCCTTCTGGAATAACGCAACCACCATCAATAATCGCGCGTTTTATCTTCGCATGACGATGAATTTCAACTTCAGGCAATACCACGGCTTCTTCAATGGTTGTAAACGAGTGCACGTGAACATCCGAAAACAGCAGCGATTTTTTAACCTCCCCACCAGAAATAACACAACCACCCGATACCATAGAATCAACCGCGTAGCCACGCCGTCCTTCATCATCAAATACAAATTTTGCAGGAGGCAAATGTGTTTGATAGGTCCAGATTGGCCAATCGTGGTTATATAAATTTAACGCGGGCGAAGGAGACACCAGTTCCATATTGGCTTCCCAGAAAGAATCCAATGTCCCTACATCACGCCAATAAGACGCAACAGCGGTGTCGTGATCACGAAATCGAAATGCGCGAACATTATGAGTATTAATAATTTCTGGAATTATATTTTTACCAAAATCGTGCTCCGAATCTGGGTTTTCGGCATCCTTACGCAACTGCTCGAATAAGAACTCTGTATTAAAAATATAGTTACCCATAGAAGCAAGTGTCATGCCGGGCTGATCAGACAACTCCGTGGGGGTTTTGGGCTTTTCATCAAAGCGCACGATTCGGTTATCATCATCAACCGTCATCACACCAAATGCTCCGGCGGCCTCTTCAATAGGCACTTCTATACATGACACCGTGAGGTCCGCGCCTTTTTCCACGTGATAGGCGAGCATTGACCCATAATCCATTTGATACACATGGTCACCAGATAACACCATTACATACTTAGGCGCTTCCGACATAATAATATCTAGATTTTGATAGATTGCATCAGCAGTCCCCTGATACCAATTCGGAGAATAACGCTGAGACGCAGGCAGTATTTCGACATACTCCCCTAGCTCTTTTTTGAAATGACTCCATCCACGCACTAAGTGGCGAATAAGGGAGTGCGCTTTATATTGAGTTAACACTCCGATTTTTCGAATACCGGAATTAACGCAATTCGATAACGGAAAATCAATTATCCGAAACTTACCGCCAAAATGTAATGCGGGTTTCGCTCGCCAATCGGTCAATTCATGCAAACGACTACCACGGCCTCCTGCGAGAATTAGGGCCATAGTATCGCGAGTTAATCGACTCACGTAGCGGGAATTCGGATCTAACATCAGCTTCCTCCTTTAATCCAAATTAAAACGGTGCAAAGATACCCCTATCGCAACCGACAAAGTTAGGCGTCAAAATAATCAGCCTCAATTAAACATTATTTATATTTTCCAAATATCTCGAGCATAATCTTGAATTGTTCGATCACTTGAAAAGTAACCACTTGCTGCCGTATTCAAGATACTGGATTTTGTCCAAACTTTCTTCTGTTTATACACCTGCGAAGCAGACCATTGCGCATCTATATAACTTCTAAAGTCTGCAGCCACCATCCACGGATCCATGGGATTTCGAATAGACTGAACAATTGGCTCAAAGATTCCTGGTTCGAACATACTAAAGTGACCGCACTCAATCAACCGCAATACGCGTTTTAAATCTTCGTCATTTTCAATAATATCATTGGGGCTGTTATGTAAACTAAATTCCGGTATCTCTTCTACTTTCAGCCCAAAAAGAAAAAAGTTTTCACGGCCAACAGCCTCTAGAATTTCGATATTAGCACCGTCATACGTCCCAATCGTGAGAGCTCCGTTCATCATAAACTTCATATTACCTGTACCTGATGCCTCTTTTCCAGCGGTAGATATCTGCTCAGACAAATCAGTTCCGGGGCAGATTATCTCCATGGATTTCACCCTGTAATTGGGTAAAAAAGCTAGTTTTAGATACGGATCTACACTTTTATCTGAGTTCACCACTTGCGCAACGTTATTCGCCAGCTTAATAGTCAACTTAGCAAGCGCGTACCCCGGTGCGGCCTTGCCTCCTAGCAAGACAGATCTAGGGACAAGCCCTTCAGTATCGCCGCGAGTTATTCGATCGTACAGGTGTATAACATGTAAAATATTCAAAAGCTGACGTTTGTATTCATGGATTCTTTTAACCTGAACATCAAAAATACTGTCGAGATCAAACTCGACATTACACTTTTGTATCACACGATCGCGCAAACGCTCTTTATTTTTTCGTTTTACGGCATCCCATCGCTGGCCAAATTCAGCGTCATCAGCAAAGTCTCGTAATTTTTCTAGCTGCGACAAATCAGTTTTCCATCCAGTACCAAGCGACTCGGTAAATAGATCGCCTAAGTCTCGATTACAATGAGCCAACCAGCGCCGAGGAGTAACACCATTCGTTTTGTTATTAAATTTTTCAGGCCACAGCTCGAAAAAGTCTCGGAACAAGCCCGTTGTCAACAATTTCGAATGTAGCTCTGCGACACCGTTTACGGAAAAACTACCCACAATCCCTAAGTATGCCATACGCACTTGGGGGGCCGAACCTTCTTCAATAAGCGACATTCTCTGCTGGCGAGACACATCCCCTGGCCACCGGTGGGCAACAACCGCTAAGAAACGTGCATTAATTTCGTAAATAATATCAAGCAGCCTAGGCAGCAACTCTTTAACTAAATCAACAGACCATTTTTCTAGAGCTTCAGGCAGTAACGTATGGTTTGTATAGGCCATAGTTTTAGTAGTTATTGTCCACGCATCGTCCCACGACAGCCCATGCTCATCCATCAAAAGACGCATTAGTTCTGCAACCGCTAACGTAGGGTGGGTGTCATTCAGCTGGAAACAATTAAATGCTGCGAACTCTTCAAATTTTTCTCCGTTCTCTAGCACCCAATCAGAGATGACGTCTTGCAAACTAGCCGAAGCAAGGAAATATTGCTGGCGCAATCGAAGCTCTTTGCCATTTTCGCTCGCATCATTTGGATATAACACCATGGTTATTTGTTCTGCAAGATTTTTTTGTGCTACCGCATCGGAGTAGTCACCCTCGTTAAATTCTTGCAGGTTAAATTCATCAGTGGCTGCGGCCTTCCATAATCGCAACGTGTTCACCTTGTCATTTTTGTAACCCGGTATCGGCATGTCGTAGGGCACCGCCAATACATCTTGAGATTGTATCCAGCGAGCGCATAATTCTCCCGCGTCATTATGATAGTACTCCGACTGCCCGTAAAATTTTACACGCCTCGTATGACGAGTCCGCTCGATTTCCCAGGGGTTTCCCGCAATCAACCAATGGTCCGGTTGCTCCACCTGCCTCCCTTCTTTAAAACTTTGTTGAAACATCCCGTATTCATAGCGAATGCCGTAACCAATTACCGGCAAACCCAACGTTGCACAACTATCCATAAAACATGCTGCTAGCCTACCCAACCCACCATTACCTAGGCCCGCGTCTTTCTCTTCCATTTCGATGGATTCTAAATCTGCACTAAATTCACTTAAGGCCTGCCGAATAGAGTCTTGCATATTTAAATTCAATATAGCGTTACCAAGACTGCGGCCAAGCAAAAACTCCAGGGATAGGTAATAGACCTTTCTGACTCGTTTCCCTTGCTCATGCGCTTTAGTAATTCGCCAGCGTTCCATTAATCTGTCTCTCACAGTTAACGCGAGCGCCGTCATCATATATCCACTAAGATCATCTGTATCGAAACGGCCTAAAGTAAAATTGAAATGACGATGTAGATCCGCAGCTACCTGGTCATGGTCATTGCTGAGGATTGGCTCCAACAATTTTTTATCCATAACGCTATCCTTTAGTGTGTGTGTTGTAATGTAGTTTAATGTTCAAAAACAGCTACGAGTAACTGTAGACTTTGGGCAGGCAATGTAATCATTCCACCTTTTTCAAAACGCGGTATAACGGGTATTCCCTTTTCTTGCTTTGTATCGATTTTCGCTTCCCAGTACAACGCTTCAATACCGTCTGCATCTGGTGTACCTATGGGTATACGAAAATCAACATCAGACAACCCTGAATTAAATAGCACTAGCAGACGGCTTTTACCCTCGCTTAGAGCTGCATCGTCAACAGGGTACCGTTCCAAAATCCAACCGAGTGTATTAACATTTTGTTCAGTCCAGTGAGACTCTTTCATCTCTTCGCCCGCTGTATTTACCCATCGAACAGCGCATTTAATATTACTGTTGGGTTCATCTGGGCGATGTATATAACGCGGAAAGGTAAGTAGAGGGTATTGCTGTCGAATGGAGATGATATAGCTCACATATTCTTGGAGCTCTTTATCCTCTTCAGTTAACGCCTGCCAATCAATCCAAGTAATATCATTGTCCTGGCAATAGGCATTATTATTACCCTTCTGTGTTTTCCCCAGCTCGTCACCCGCTAGTAACATTGGCGTTCCTTGGGATAGGAATAACGTCGCTAATATATTGCGCTTTTGTCGGCGCCGAATGGACCCTATTTTGATATCAGTTGTTTTGCCTTCGACCCCATAGTTCTCACTAAAATTGGCATGGTGGCCGTCTCGATTCTGTTCCTTATTGCGCTCATTATGTTTCTCTCGATAACTCACGAGGTCATGCAACGTAAAACCATCGTGGCTCGTGACGAAATTGATACTTGATGACGGTGTTCGACCGGAATGTTCGAAAAGATCGCTGGAGCCGTGTATACGTCTCGCAAATTCCGGTAACACACCCGGCTCTCCTTTCCAAAATTTTCGACATGTATCGCGGTACCTATCATTCCACTCACACCAACCACTTGGATAGTTTCCGAGCTGATATCCGCCAGGCCCGATATCCCAAGGCTCTGCAATTAATTTAACGTTTGCCAATACGGGGTCTTGTCTGAGCGCATCGAAAAAACCACTTCCAGCATCAAAGCCGTAGGACTCGCGCCCCAAAACGGTTGCCAAGTCGAAACGGAAACCATCTACACCCATTTCTCCCGCCCAATAGCGCAAACTATCCATCACCATCTGCAACACTCTTGGGTGGCGCACATTTAATGTATTGCCACACCCTGTATCGTTGACATAAAAACGTTGATCGTGCGCTTGTAGCGCATAGTAAGACGCGTTATCGATACCCCGAAAAGAAAGAGTGGGGCCTAAATGATTACCTTCAGCCGTGTGGTTATAAACAACATCCAGAATCACCTCCATTCCGGCTTCATGTACCGCGCTAACCATTCTTTTAAATTCGACTGGCCGTCCACTACCAGAATAACCTGCATGAGGAGAGAAAAAGTGTAGAGAGTTATAGCCCCAGTAATTACTTAACCCGTGGCTTTGTAAAAAATACTCATCAATAAAACCGTGTACCGGTAACAGCTCTATAGAGGTAATACCCAAATTTTTCAGATACGCCAGAACTTTCGGGTGTGCTAGCCCCGCATAACTGCCCCGATCATGGGCAGGCACGTCAAGGTTTAGCTGGCTAAAGCCTTTCACATGCGTTTCGTACACAACCATTTCATTCCTTGGAATGTTGGGTTTGTTGTGAGCCGGATGCGGCAGATCTTGAATACTTAGATCTTCCTCCGATACTACGACACACTTCGGCACTTCAGCAGCGTTGTCACGAGTATCAAGAACCAGATCTTGATGTGGACTATCAAGATCGTAGCCATAAACTCCGGGCACCCAACGAAACAGACCGTCAATTTGCTTAGCGTAAGGATCCAGTAATAACTTATGTGGATTAAAGCGGTGCCCTCTCTGGGGTTCGTATGCACCGTGCACTCGATAACCGTATAGCGCTCCCGACGGCAGCCCCTCGACAAAAACATGCCAGACCTGATCAGTTTGAGCGTCCATGGTAATACGCGCTAGCTCCATTCGCCCCAACTCATCAAATAGGCATAACTCTACACTCGACGCATGAGCAGAAAAAAGCGCGAAATTAACGCCTCCCTCAAGACAACTCGCGCCGAGAGGATAGGAACTCCCCTCTCGAGTAACAAATTGTTTCGTTTGCGTAAACTTATTCATTCAATCTATTACCCCACGGAATTTTAACAACGCACTAGCCTCTCACTCATTACACGTTAATATTACAGCCGCTAACGGAGGCAACGTTATTTGAATGGAGTGATCCCGATGGTGCCAAGGCACAGGCTCGGAGGAAACTTCACCCGCATTCCCTACGTTACTTCCCCCATATATTTCACTATCAGTATTCAACAACTCTTTATACACCCCGGGCTCGCGGACCCCTACGCGATACCCTTCTCTCACCATTGGCGTAAAGTTGCAGACGAACAACAATTTTTCGTGGGAGTTTTTTGAGATACGGTAAAAAGCAAAAATTGAATTGTGCCGATCGTCAGCCTCTACCCATTCAAAACCGGCTTCCTCTGCATCGAGTTCATAAAGAGCGGGCGACGCGCAATATAATTTATTCAGATCGCGAATCAACCATTTAACGCCCGCATGCTCCGGGATTTCGAGCTGATCCCAACGCAAGCTCTGATCATGATCCCATTCCGGCCCTTGACCAAACTCACATCCCATAAACAATAACTTTTTACCCGGATGCGCCCACATAAAAGCGTAATAGGCTCGCAAATTCGCGAATTTTTGCCAAGTATCGCCAGGCATTCGGCCCAGTATCGAGCCCTTACCGTGTACAACTTCATCATGACTTAAAGGTAAAATAAAATTTTCGCTGAATGCATAGTAAAGGCTGAATGTCATACCGTGATGATGGAATTGTCGATGGACAGGCTCTTTGGCAATATAGTCTAGACTATCGTTCATCCACCCCATATTCCATTTATAGCCAAATCCAAGACCACCAAAATTCGTTGGCTTGGATACGCCCGGCCACGCTGTGGACTCTTCCGCAACCATCATACAATTAGGGTAATTTTTGTAGACGCGCTCGTTTACATGGCGCAGAAAATCGATTGCTTCTAAATTCTCCCGTCCACCATAGGCATTAGGCACCCATTCACCGTCGTTCCGGCTGTAATCCAAATACAGCATTGAGGCTACGGCATCTACGCGTAAGCCATCAATATGAAATACATCAAGCCAGAATAACGCATTGGCCATCAAGTAGTTTGCAACCTCCTTGCGCCCGTAATTATAAATAAAGGTATTCCAATCAGGATGAAAACCTTGCCGCGCATCAGCATGCTCATACAAAGGCGTTCCGTCAAAACACCCTAATCCGTGTTGGTCTGTGGGAAAATGGCCTGGCACCCAGTCGATTAAAACGGCAACGTCAGCGCGATGACACTCATCCACAAAAAACTTAAAATCATCCGGCGTACCGTATCGGCTTGTAGGCGCAAACAAACCAATAGGTTGATACCCCCAAGAACCGTCAAAGGGAAATTCACTTATGGGCATTAACTGTAAGTGCGTAAATCCCATTTCTTTTACATAAGGAATAAGTTCAGCAGCAAGCTCTCTATAATTCAGGTACCGGTTTTGCTCTTTATATACCCGCCGCCACGAACCCAGATGAACTTCATAGATAGAGACGGGCTTATCGCGCTTTGTAAAAATCTGTTGCCGCTCTTTCCAATGAGCGTCACCCCACTCATACTCACAATTGTTATAAACCCTAGACGCTTGTTCTGGAGGTTGCTGTGCAAAAAAACCATAGGGATCCGCTTTATGCGGTAACAGTTTTCCATCCTGCGTCTTCAGCTCATATTTATAGAGTGCGCCGTCAGTAACGTTGGGAACGAATATTTCCCAAATACCACTCGGATTATGCTTACGCATCATATGGCAGCGCCCGTCCCAGCGATTGAAATCACCAATAACAGATACTCTTCCTGCATTTGGCGCCCATACTGAAAATTGTGTACCGCAAACGCCATCGTTAGTCTTTAACTGAGCACCCATAAACTGATAAGCGTTTTCATGTGTACCTTCACCGAACAAATAAAGATCCTGCTCACCTATGCCGCTGCCGAATCGATACGCATCTTCCTGTAGTTGCCAACGCCCCTCAATACAGACATTCAACTTATATTTGAAGCGGGTATCTGAGGCGATTAACCCTATGTAGAAACCGCCCTCGTGAACACACTCCATTTTAGCGAGCAGCGTAGCTTCGTCGTAACTAAACACTTCAACCGCGTCCGCGTAGGGAAGGTATGCACGGACTTCATATTGATTTTGGGCAACCGTATGGCAGCCTAGAATGGAAAAAATGTCGTCACAGTGGGAATCAACTACCGACTGTATAACTTCTGGTGCAATCCTACCCATAACGTGTATCACTCTCCTACTTTCGGTTTCGTCTCTGTGCATCTATTTCTTTAAGCAGCAGTATTGTTCTTTCACAATCAAAAATATCTTCCACGCTCTTACAAATTTTACGCTGCCAATTAGGGTATTCTTTGTAGGTTCCGGGCACATTGACGGGTTCATCCATTAAAAGAACATCCTCTAACTGTATTACAAATAGTTTGGAGCGGACCCGGCTAACAGCCTTTAAAATTGAAAATATTAAATTAACATCAGCATCTCTTGATACCTCACGATGCGACCAAGCGCGTGGCAATAAATGTTGGCGATCTAAAAAATCTAGCACCTCCTTTTTATCACGGCTTCGCTGCTCAACCATTAATGCGTAATTAACACCTTCTTCAAATATATTAAGGCGATCTCTCAGCAATAAATCAGTACCATCCCACCAGCTTTTCAACGTAGGAACATCATGATTATTGACCATGGCAAGCGCATGCTCATCGTAATACTCCGGTGATTTAAACGCAGTATAATGTTCACGCTCAAAATAGAATACTCGATTAGAAAATATTCCTGCCGCATTAATCGCGTCTCTAAATTCATCAGGAACCACCCCTAGATCTTCACCAATAATTGCGCATTCGTTACGATAGCTTTCCAAGCAAAGCAGCGCCAGCATATCGTCGAAGGGATAGTACACATATGCACCATAATCAGCCGTTTTACCCGGAGGGCACCACCATAGCCGCATCAATGACATCGCGTGATCGATACGGAGCGCTCCGCAACGCGACATATTTTCGCGTAATATCTGTATAAAATGAGCGTAACCGGTAGAGCGAAGATGCGCGGGATCCATCGGCGGCAGCCCCCAATTTTGGCCCTGCTCGGCCAAGGGGTCGGGCGGCGCGCCCACTGACACAGATTGGCAAAATTGGTCTGGATTTGAAAACGCTTCGGCCCCACCACCATCGGCGCCCACGGCTAGATCACGAACCAATCCAACCTTCATTCCTAGCGCTTCACAATGAGCCTGACAAGCGCCTAACTGCTGATGCGCTAGCCATTGCAAATATGAATGAAAGAGAACGTCTGCTTCATACAAGCCTAACGCGCCCCGAAACACCTCAGAGTTAGGAGCGGCTATTAAAACATCGTCGCTGATATCCGCGCGATACTCAGATCCAACCCAGTGATTACGTGCAGCCTCATAAAGTGCGAATTGCTTAAGCGGAACGCCACTGCCCCGAACAAACGCCTGAAATGCATCCCATCGTGCGCCGTGGTTTACACCATCATCGCTTATAAATTGCTTAAACATCGCTTCAAAAACCGGATATTTAAGGTTCTTAACCGCACTATAGTTAACACTAGGGCGATCTCTTAGCACCCCTAAACGCGCCTTCCTTTCCGCTTTACTCTCTGCAGAATGGAGACTATTAGAACGTAGAAAATCGGGTTCATTCGTAGGGTCAATGTAGAGCGGATTAATGAAACGCCGATCGGACGGGCTATACGGACTATTGTGAGCTTCAACGTCTGGAAGCAATACATGCAGAGGATTTAACCCAATAACATCAGCGCCTAGTGCCGCGGCCTTACTCGTAAGCAGTTGTAAATCCGAAAAGTCACCAATACCCCAATCTCCATCAGTACGAATCGTATAAAGCTGAATGATAAACCCCCACGGGCTATCTCCCTCGATTAGCCAAGCGGGCTGAAATACCTGAATAGGGGCAACCGCCAGTAGCGCATGTAATTTATGCGCTTCGCCGCCATCATTGAGTAAGCCTAATTTTGAGGCGCTTAGCGTGGGGAAACCGATATTGAGCGTGTAATAACCTGGTGTTGAGACAGCGCTATGGATCTTTCTTCGAGAATAACGATTTCCCTTATAAACATAGTCACCCAACTCTGGCGCATCCTCGGGCTTTACCGCACCAGAATCGGCCACGACACCACCGTCTCCAACCAACTTCCAATGTAATTTTTCGGATAACAATGCCGGGTGCAAATTTACGAAAAAATGAGCCGACTCATTCACGGCTATACGACACGTCTGTAGGGGAGGAAAAAAATGCCTCCAGGGCCCCACATCCAATTCGTCGGCAGATGCTTTAATGGCCCTCTCATCCTTGACATCGACATTCATCGCTTTCAGTAAATTAAGTCGATTTTGTATAGGCACCTGAACTAATTCACCACGATAATTTCGATATTCTTTTGCGATACCACGCCAATAAAACAACCGATCGAGATCACTCATATTAAATCCATTATTCGCTGATACTACTTTCACTGCAAAGGGCCGGCCAATAGTGCGAGACTCTACACTATAAGTTAACTAAGCGTGATGACAACAAAGGCAAAAGGTACGAATTGGAGTGGTCATACGGAAGATAAGCACTGCACCTACCGCTAGGCAACAATGCATACAACACTCGTTAACGGCGACAATGCTCTGAATAATAGCAGCAAAATTCAGTAACGGAAGGATCAGACAATCTATGAAAAAAAATAGCAGATATTTTTAGCTGGCATGAAAAGCATATTACGTTGGCGCAAAATACTACGAAAAGTGAATACGTTCAGGAGTACCTTAAATTAAACATTGAGTGCCAAGCACCCCTTCCTAGAAAAATCATTAATCAATCGAGCTATACCAATATCAACACTGCGCCAAGGTGCTCACGATGGCAAATAATACAGCACAAAAAAAACGCTCTCCTGAAAGGAGAGCGTTTTAGGAATTACTTGTATGTAGCTAACGAACGCCGCTGATACTCAAAACCTAGACAGTATAGCGATCACGGCCAGCAAGTAACCAGGATAAGTTGCTTACTCGGCAGCAGACTCTTCCGCACTAGCACGTGGACGATCTACCAATTCCACGTAAGCCATAGGCGCTTTATCGCCAGTACGAAGACCGCACTTTAAAATACGCAAATAGCCACCAGGACGGCCTTCGTAACGAGGACCAAGTTCGTTGAACAACTTACCAACGGTCGCTTTGTTACGCGTTCTATCGAATGCCAAACGGCGATTAGCAACACTGTCTACCTTTGACAAGGTAATCAGTGGCTCTGCGTGACTCCGCAACTCTTTAGCTTTTGCCAAAGTTGTTCTAATTAATTCGTGCTCTACCAATGACGCTACCATATTCTTGAACATGGCTTTACGGTGAGAACTGTTTCTATTTAACTGACGTCCACTATGACGATGGCGCATGACTCTAACCCTTCACTCGATTGCTATCTCAGCAAATCAAAATTGTTCAACAGGCGGTAAATTACCGCCCCTACATTAATCGTTGTTTTTCAAACTAGCTGGTGGCCAATTTTCCAAACGCATCCCCAAAGACAAACCGCGTGAAGCGAGGATATCTTTGATCTCAGTAAGAGACTTCTTACCCAAATTTGGGGTTTTTAACAATTCAACTTCGGTGCGCTGAATCAAATCACCGATGTAGTATATATTTTCAGCTTTCAAGCAATTCGCAGACCGGACGGTTAACTCAAGGTCATCAACAGGACGCAGTAGTACTGGGTCAATTTGATCTTCCTTCTGCTCCGGCTCAACTTCCTTCTCACCTTCAAGGTCTACAAACACAGCCAACTGCTGCTGCAGAATAGTCGCCGCACGGCGAATAGCTTCTTCAGGATCGATAGTACCGTTGGTTTCTAAATCTAACACCAACTTATCAAGATCCGTACGCTGTTCAACACGAGCGCTTTCCACTGTGTAAGCCAAGCGACGAACAGGGCTATACGATGCGTCTAACTGCAGTCGACCAATTGCGCGAGTCTCATCTTCATCAGACTGGCGAGCATCTACTGGCTGATAACCGCGACCGCGACCGACCGTTAATTTCATATCAAGGGTCATATCACCCGTAATATTAGCGATAACGAGTTCAGGGTTAGCAATTTCCACTTCATGATCTAGCTGGATATCGCCTGCTGTCACAACGCCAGGGCCTTGTTTGGTCAACGATAACGTTGTTAGATCTTTAGTGTGCATGACCACAGCAACGTTCTTAAGGTTCAACAAGATTTCAATTACGTCTTCCTGTACTCCCTCAATAGCGCTGTATTCATGCTGCACACCAGCGATCTCGACTTCCGTAATCGCACAGCCAGGCATAGAAGACAATAAAATACGGCGTAACGCATTACCAAGGGTGTGACCAAAGCCTCTCTCTAAGGGTTCTAGTACTACCTTCGCACGAGTTGGCGCCACTTCTGTTACATCAATGTGACGAGGAGTCAAAAATTCGTTAACCGCACTCTGCATATAAGCACCTGTATGTGATTGTATAGCTTAATTAAAAACCAAGTTGATAAAGCTTTACTTAGAGTAAAGCTCAACAATGAGGTTCTCGTTGATATCGGCTGGTAAATCTGCACGATCAGGAACGCGTTTAAATGTTCCTTCTTTCTTATCGGAGTTTACGTCAACCCATTCAACGTCAGGGCGTTGAGCGGCGATACCCATTGCATTTTGGATACGCAACTGACTTTTGGCCTTTTCACGAATCGTAATCACATCACCTACCAATACTTGGTAAGACGGGATGTTCAATACTTTACCGTTAACCAATATAGATTTGTGTGATACCAACTGGCGAGACTCAGAACGAGTAGAGCCAAAGCCCATGCGGTATACGACATTATCTAAACGACTTTCCAAAAGCTTCAACAAGTTCTCACCGGTTGCGCCTTTTCGGCGTGCAGCTTCTTTATAGTAGCTACGGAACTGTTTTTCCAGTACGCCATAAGTACGACGAACCTTTTGTTTTTCACGTAACTGAACACCGTAATCAGACAATCGACCACGACGTTGGCCGTGCATGCCTGGAGCATTTTCGGCTTTACATTTACTTTCTAAAGGTCTCACACCACTTTTTAGGAACAAATCTGTTCCTTCACGGCGAGACAGTTTACAAGTAGGACCTATATAACGTGCCACTTTCGTTCCTCCTTATACTCGACGCTTTTTGGGTGGACGACAGCCGTTATGTGGAATCGGCGTAACGTCTGTGATGTTGGTGATTTTATAACCAACGTTATTCAAGGCTCGAACGGCTGATTCACGGCCGGGCCCTGGACCTTTAACTTCTACATCCAAGTTCTTTAAACCGTATTCCTGAGCTGCTTGACCAGCTCGCTCAGCAGCAACCTGTGCCGCGAAAGGAGTACTTTTTCGTGAACCACGGAAGCCTGAACCACCAGCAGTGGCCCATGACAGTGTATTACCCTGACGATCACTGATTGTCACGATAGTGTTATTAAATGAGGCATGTATGTGTGCAATACCATCGACGACGGTCTTTTTGACCTTTTTCTTCGTCGTGCTTTTACCACCTGGCTTTGCCATAGCAATATTTTCCCGAACTGATAAGTTAGAGTGAATAAACTCGAAGCTTACTTCTTAATTGGCTTACGAGGACCTTTACGCGTACGAGCGTTCGTCTTGCTACGCTGACCACGTACGGGCAGGTTGCGACGATGGCGCATTCCACGATAGCTACCCAAATCCATCAAACGTTTGATGTTCATGGAAATTTCACGACGCAAATCACCTTCTACGGTAATTTTTGCCACTTCGCTACGAATAGAATCCATTTGATCTTCGCCAAGCTCACCAATTTTGGTGGACTCTGCGATACCGGTTGCCTCACAAATTTCTTTGGCTTTGGTTTTACCAACACCGAATACATAAGTGAGGGAAATCACGGCATGCTTATGATCTGGTATATTGACACCAGCGATACGAGCCATTCAACTTACTCCAACTAGATAAGATTTTCAGTGTTAACGGCGGCTAGCACCATTCAAGCACCTTGAAAGGGCGCGAAGAATAGCGGCAAAACGACCAAAAAGCAATAGCACAGTTGTTTCCAACTGTGCGACAGTCAACACCTCGTATTTATCAGGAGAAGAACCCCTGAAGGGTTTTGCCTACATCGTACTCACAAGCACAAAATACACAACACCGGTTTTAACAAGTTACCGAACTATTAACCTTGACGCTGCTTGTGGCGTGGCTCTGCATTACAAATTACACGCAGAACACCCTTACGGCGTACTATCTTGCAGTTACGGCAAACTTTCTTTACTGAAGCACGAACTTTCATCTTAATTTACTCCAAAAAACTCAGGGCAATACGCTGCGCTTATCGCGAACCGCGCCCATAACTCTGCAAATTGGCCTTTTTCATCACAGAATCGTACTGATGCGACATCAAGTGCGATTGAACCTGAGACATAAAGTCCATGACCACGACTACGACAATAAGCAATGACGTACCACCTAGATAGAACGGTACGTTAGCAGATACCATCAGAAACTGAGGTAATAACGCTACCGCTGCTATATAGATAGAGCCGACCACCGTGAGCCGTGTTAATACATTATCGATGTACTTAGCAGACTGGTCACCAGGACGAATACCTGGAATATAAGCTCCGCCTCGTTTCAAATTATCTGCGACTTCTTTCGGGTTATACATCATCGCTGTGTAAACGAAACAGAACACCACGATCAAAACACCGAACAACACAAAATTAAGTGGCTGGCCCGGACCAATAGCCAATGCAATTTCTTGCAGAATTTCGCCAGACTTACCTTCACTCGCACTACCAAACCACTGAGCGATAGACGCTGGAAACAGTAATATACTACTTGCGAAGATAACGGGTATAACACCAGCCATGTTGATCTTCAAGGGTAAATGGCTAGTCTGAGCAGGACCCTGACCACCTCTACCACCAGCCTGCCGGCGAGCGTACTGAATAGTGATACGTCGTTGCCCGCGTTCCATACGAACCACAAACCAAACGATTGCGACGGCGGCAAACAGCAATGCTAATAACATTAGCACGTGTAAATCGCCTTGTTTCGCGCTCTCGAAGGCTTGACCAACAGCGCCTGGTAGCCCAGCGACGATACCTGCGAATATGAGCATCGAAATACCGTTACCAATACCGCGCTCAGTAATTTGTTCGCCCAGCCACATCATAAACACCGCACCAGTCACTAGGGACGACACTGCAATTACGTAAAAGCTTATTGGAGAAAGCCCAGCATAAGCCATGTTTTGGCCTGCCATACCAGCAACCATCACGAAGGCCTGTATACTCGCCAAAAAAACGGTTAAATAGCGTGTGTACTGACTAATCTTACGACGGCCAGATTCACCTTCTTTTTTTATCGCTTCAAGAGACGGGGTAACGGCGCTCATCATCTGCATGATAATAGAAGCAGAGATGTACGGCATAATGCCCAGAGCGAGGATACTCATTCGCTCCAATGCCCCACCCGAGAACATATTGAACATTCCCAAGATTGTGCCTTGATTTTGTTTGAAGAGGTTCGCGACCTGCTCCGGGTCGATACCCGGTACTGGTATGTGCGTTCCCAGGCGATAAATCACAATTGCCAAAAACAAAAATTTAAGGCGAGCAAACAGCTCGCCCAATCCTTTCTGACCACCTAGAGGTGTCTTCCCCGGCGTTGCCATCTATCCCCCTCGTGCGGTGTAAACCGCTTATTCTTCGATTTTACCGCCAGCAGCTTCGATGGCTGCTTTAGCGCCTTTGGTGACAGCCAAACCTTTAACAGTTACAGCTTTTTTTAATTCACCGGATAGAAATACTTTTGCCCGCTTAACATTCACACCGATCAGATCGGCCTGATGAAGCGCAGCCAAGTCAATCACGTCTGCATCTACTTTATTCAACTCAGCGAGACGAATTTCAGCGGATATACGACCCACTCGGCTAGTAAAACCGAACTTAGGTAGACGTTTTTGCAAAGGCATCTGACCACCTTCGAAACCGGGCTTCACAGAACCACCGGAACGAGATTTCAGACCTTTGTGACCACGACCAGCAGTTTTACCTGTACCACTACCGATGCCGCGACCAACGCGTTTTTTGCTACTGGTACTGCCGGGAGCTGGACTTAAAGTGTTTAAACGCATCTTACTCTCCCTCTACCTGAACCAAGTAGTTAACTTTATTTATCATACCGCGCGTAGAAGGAGTGTCCTCTACTTCAACAGTATGACCGATGCGACGCAAACCCAAACCGCGCACACACCCCTTATGGGCTTTTAAGCGCCCGCTAACGCTTTTTACTTGCGTTACTTTAACCGTCTTTTTAGCCATGATCTTTTTACCTAAAATCGGCGATTGTTGACTAACCGCTTACGCGATTAGTTCAATATATCTTCTACTGATTTACCGCGCTTAGCAGCAACAGTCTCTGGTGATGACATTGCTCGTAACGCTTCAAAAGTAGCGCGAACAACGTTTACCGGATTTGTTGACCCATAGCACTTTGCCAATACGTTTTGAACACCTGCAATTTCCAAAACTGCTCGCATCGCACCACCGGCAATTACGCCAGTACCTTGTGATGCGGGCTGCATGTACACTTTAGATGCACCGTGACGCCCACGTGTTGGGTACTGAATAGTATCACCGTTCAGTTCAACCTGAATCATATTGCGACGAGCTGCTTCCATCGCCTTTTGGATAGCGATAGGCACTTCTCGAGCCTTACCGCGACCAAAGCCAACCTTGCCATTTCCGTCACCGACAACCGTTAAAGCTGTGAAGCCAAAAATTCGGCCACCTTTTACAGTCTTAGCAACGCGGTTTACTTGTACAAGCTTCTCTTGTAAACCTTCAGCGTTGTTGTCATCTCGTTTGTTGTTTTGCTGCGCCATAATTCAACCTTTAGAATTCCAATCCAGCTTCTCGAGCAGCATCAGCCAACGCTTTAACTCGACCGTGATATTTAAAACCGCTTCGATCAAACGCAACTTTAGTTACGCCCGCGCTTTTAGCACGCTCTGCGATTAATTTACCTATTTCTGTAGCGGCATCGGTATTACCGGTCTTACCACCACGCAAATCTTTCTCAAGTGTTGAAGCGGTAGCTAGAACCTTATCGCCTTCTACAGCAATAATTTGCGCGTACATATGACGCGGGGTTCTGTTAACGCAAAGACGTACTTCGCGAAGATCGCGAATTTTGGCTCGAGACCGAGTCGCACGGCGTATTCTGGATTGCTTCTTAGCGTTCATATTCAAACCTACTGTTTAGATAGCCCGAGTTTCGGCTTACTTCTTCTTAGCTTCTTTACGACGTACGTATTCATCTGCATAACGAACACCTTTACCTTTATAAGGCTCTGGTGGACGGAAAGCACGCACTTCACTAGCCACTTGACCCAACAATTGCTTGTCAGAACACTTAAGCACGATCTCAGTTTGAGATGGTGTTTCAGCGGTTACGCCTTCGGGCAGCTCGTAATCAATGGGGTGTGAAAAACCGAGAGTTAAGTTTAAAACTTTACCCGTAGCCTTTGCACGATAACCTACACCGTTAAGTACCAGCTTCTTTTCGAAACCTGCACTTACACCAGTAACCATATTGTTTACCAATGCGCGCATAGTACCCGCCAACGCTCGGGAGGTTTTTGCTCCGTCGCGAGCCGAAAACGTTAATACGTTATCTTCTAATTTTACTTCCACTTTATCGTGGACCTGCAAGCCTAGGGAACCTTTACCACCTTTGACGGTAAGGTCTTGGCCTTCCTGCTTTATGTCCACACCCTGAGGGAGCTGGACGGGGCTATTAGCAACACGTGACATAATGGTTACCTGTTAAATACTGTTAAAGACTCACTCAAAAACGATGACTAAGCTTAGAAAACTGTACAAATAATCTCACCACCAATACCGGCAGCACGTGCTGCTCGATCGGTCATAACACCGTTACTGGTGGAAACGATGGCGATACCGAGGCCACCGCGTACCGACGGTAGCTCACCTTTACCAACATAAGAACGTAAACCTGGACGGCTAACACGATCTAATTCAGCAATTACGGGCTTACCTTCGAAATACTTAAGCTCAATACTCAACTCTGCTTTTACTTCGTCCGAAACAGAAAGTTCAGAAACATAACCTTCTTCCTTCAGGACGTTCGCAATACTAATCTTCAACTTCGAAGAAGGCATTGTTACGGATGTTTTACCAACCATCTGCGCGTTGCGAATGCGAGTGAGCATATCGGCGATAGGGTCTTGCATACTCATAAAATTCTGCTCCTACAATTACCTGGATTTACCAACTGGCTTTTACCAGGCCTGGTACGTCGCCGCGCATCGCAGCTTCACGCAATTTGTTTCGACACAAACCGAACTTACTGTAAACACCGTGAGGTCGGCCTGTTACTCGACAACGATTGCGGCCACGAGCGGCGCTGCTATCGCGTGGTAACTTTTGCAACTTTATCATCGCATCCCACACTTCACTGTCATCAGTTTCGGGGTTGCTAATGATGTTTTTAAGCTCTTCACGCTTAGCTGCATACTGTTCTACTGATTTCGCGCGTTTAACTTCACGGGCGATCATTGATTTCTTAGCCATTATTCAATCAACTCCTAGCCTTTAAATGGGAAGTTAAATGCTTTTAACAAAGCACGACCTTCATCATTAGTACGAGCGGTGGTAGAAATACAGATATCCATACCACGCAGTTTGTCAATCTTGTCGTAATCAATCTCTGGGAAAATGATTTGCTCATTTATACCCATTGAGAAATTACCGCGTCCGTCAAACTGCTTGGGGCTGATGCCGCGAAAATCTCGAACGCGTGGAATCGCAATACTAACTAAACGATCCAAAAATTCGTACATTCTTTCGCTTCGCAACGTAACTTTACAGCCTACAGGCCAATCTTCACGCACTTTAAAACCAGCGATAGATCTGCGAGCTTTGGTAACAACAGGTTTCTGACCGGCAATTTTTTCCAAGTCAGCTACTGCGTGTTCCAAAACCTTTTTATCCCCAATCGCCTCACCAACACCCATATTTAAGGTGATTTTGGTAATGCGAGGAATTTCCATCACGTTTTTCAAACCCAACTCCTCTAGGAGCTTGGGCGCAATTTCGTTTCGATAAATTTCTTTAAGCCTGGCCATTTTATTCACTCAGTCCGCTTATGCGTCAATCGCTTCGCCGTTGGATTTGAAAACACGTATTTTGTTTCCGTCTTCCAACACCTTAAATCCAACGCGATCCGCTTTTTGGGTGCTCGGATTGTAAATTGCAACATTCGAAACCTGTATTGGAGCTTCTTTCTCAACAATACCGCCAGCCACGTTCAGCTGTGGGTTCGGCTTCTGATGCTTTTTAATCATCTGCACACCGGCGACGATTATTCGATTATCAGGCAGTACACGGTTAACTTTACCGCGCTTACCTTTATCACGACCGGTGATTATCACCACTTCGTCATTACGTTTGATTTTACGCATAACTAAAATTCCTCTTGACCTCTGTGCGGCCGATTAAAGTACTTCTGGCGCCAGAGAGATAATCTTCATAAACTTTTCACCGCGCAACTCGCGGGTCACGGGTCCGAAGATACGAGTACCGACAGGTGCATTCTGCTGAGTCAATAATACCGCAGCATTATCGTCAAAGCGGATGATAGAACCATCTGGCCTGCGAACACCTTTTCGGGTGCGCACTACGACAGCGTTCATTACCTGACCCTTTTTAACTTTACCGCGAGGAATTGCTTCTTTAACGGTAACTTTAATTACATCGCCAACTCGTGCATAGCGACGATGTGAGCCACCCAACACCTTGATACACATCACTCGGCGCGCACCGCTGTTGTCGGCTACGTCCAAATAACTTTCTGTTTGAATCATCGTCTTTCTCCGAAACTCTTTACCGGCAAGCGGCTATTAAATTGATAAACGCTTGCCCGTGGCGATTCGCTTAAATTTGTGTCGCTTTTTCTTCGATTTTAACCAAAGTCCAAGACTTGGTTTTCGAAAGAGGGCGAGATTCGGCGATTGTCACGGTATCGCCAGCGTTACATTCGTTGTTTTCATCATGAGCTTTAATCTTGGTAGATTTGCTCACGTACTTGCTATACACCGGGTGTTTAACACGACGCTCGATCAAGACAACGATGGATTTATCCATCTTATCGCTAACAACCTTGCCAGTTAGCGTACGTACTAAGTTTTCTGCTTCAGCCATTGCTAATTACCTACGCGCTTACTAGTTGCTAGAGGTGGACGCTTTCTGACGCAAAACCGTTTTTATGCGAGCAATGTCGCGACGGGCTTGCTTCATCAAGTGAGTCTGATTCAATTGGCCAGTTGTTTTCTGCATACGCAGCTTGAACTGTGCTTCCAACTGAGAAAGCAGTTCTTGATTTAACTCTTCAACTGACTTTTCGTTAAGTTCTGTAGCTTTCATCACATCACCGATCGCTTAACAAAAGTTGTATTCAGTGGCAATTTCGCAGCAGCAAGAGCAAAAGCTTCTCGCGCCAACTCTTCGGAAACGCCTTCCATTTCGTAAAGGATTTTTCCTGGCTGAATTTGGGCCACCCAATATTCAACATTACCCTTACCTTTACCCTGACGAACTTCCAGAGGTTTTTCAGTAATTGGCTTATCTGGAAACACTCGAATCCAGATTTTACCGCCACGTTTAACGTGACGAGTCATTGCACGACGTGCCGCCTCAATTTGGCGTGCCGTAATACGGCCACGATCAACGCATTTCAAACCGAATTCACCAAAGCTAACTTTGGACCCACGCAGCGCTAAACCACGATTACGACCCTTCATTTGCTTACGGAATTTTGTACGCTTTGGTTGCAGCATTTGCCTAACCCTTATTCGTCAAAACTATTTTAACAAAGCGCTTATTTAGCGCCTTTTTTCTTTGGAGCGGCTTCGGCTTCTTCGACGCCACCAATTATTTCGCCTTTGAAGATCCACACTTTTACGCCAATAATGCCGTAAGTTGTAGAAGCTTCTGCAGTCGAGTAATCAATATCAGCACGTAACGTGTGAAGTGGAACTCGACCTTCGCGATACCATTCGGAACGGGCAATTTCTGCACCACCCAAACGACCACCAACCTGAACTTTCACACCTTGCGCGCCTTGACGCATTGCGTTCTGTACAGCGCGCTTCATAGCACGGCGGAACATCACTCGACGCTCCAGCTGTTGCGCCACACTTTGGGCAACCAATACAGCGTCCAGATCCGGTTTGCGAATCTCTTCGATGTTGATGTGTACAGGGACACCCATCTGCTTGCTAATTGCAGCGCGCAGCTTTTCAACATCTTCGCCTTTCTTACCAATCACAATACCGGGACGGGCAGTATGAATAGTAACGCGGGCAGTATTTGCAGGCCGCTCTATTTCAATTCGACTAACTGACGCATGCGACAGTGCCTTTTGTATATAGCTACGAACTTGTAAATCTTCATTCAGCTTATCCGCGTACTCGCCTTTGCTAGCATACCAAGTTGAGGTATGCTTTTTAACAATACCGAGCCGGATTCCTGTGGGATGTACTTTCTGACCCATAAGTCTACTCTCTTATTGATCCGCTACTTTAACGGTGATGTGGCAAGTGCGCTTCAAGATACGATCTGCGCGACCCTTTGCGCGCGGTCGAATGCGCTTCATCGTTAAACCTTCGTCCACAAATATGGTGGACACCTTCAGCTCATCAACGTCAGCACCTTCATTGTGCTCAGCGTTGGCGATAGCCGATTCCAAAACCTTTTTGATGACCGCAGCGCCTTTCTTCGGGCTGAAAGCCAACAAATCCAAAGCCGTCTCTACTGTCTTACCGCGAATCTGGTCTGCTACGAGTCGCGCTTTTTGCGCTGACATGTTAGCGCCGCGTAATTTAGCTGCTACTTCCATCTCTTATTCCTCGCTTAACGCTTAGCTTTCTTGTCTGCTACATGGCCACGGTAAGTGCGGGTTGCCGCGAACTCACCTAACTTGTGACCAACCATTTCTTCGCTAACCAAAACGGGAACGTGTAAGCGCCCGTTATGTACAGCGATAGTCAAACCCACCATCTCAGGCAAAATCATTGAGCGGCGCGACCAAGTTTTAATTGGGCGACGATCATTCTTCTCCGCCGCAACTTCAACTTTATTCAAAAGATGGTGGTCAACAAAAGGACCTTTCTTCAGTGAACGTGGCACTGTTCTTTCCTCTTTTTAGCTATTTAGCCGGCGCTTACTTCTTACCGCGACGACGAATAATCATGTTGTCAGTACGCTTGTTGCTGCGAGTTTTGTAACCTTTGGTAGGAGTACCCCATGGAGACACGGGATGACGACCACCTGAAGTACGACCCTCACCACCACCATGCGGGTGATCAACTGGGTTCATCGCAACACCGCGAACGGTTGGACGAACACCACGCCAGCGAGTAGCACCAGCCTTACCTAATGAACGCAAACTGTGTTCACTATTCGATACTTCACCTAAAGTTGCGCGACATTCGGATTCAACCTTACGCATTTCACCACTGCGCAAGCGCAAGGTAGCGTATTGACCATCACGAGCAACCAACTGCACTGAAGTTCCGGCCGAACGCGCTAACTGAGCACCTTTGCCTGGCTTCATTTCTACACAATGAATAACACTACCCACTGGTATATTGCGCAGAGGCAAGGTGTTTCCGGGCTTAATAGCAGCCGCATCACCTGACTCGACCACATCACCGGCCGAAACGCCCTTAGGAGCAATAATATAACGACGTTCGCCATCAAGATAACAAACGAGCGCAATGTAAGCACTGCGATTTGGATCGTACTCTAAGCGCTCAACCTTTGCAGGAATAGCATCTTTATTACGCTTAAAATCAATCTTTCGGTAGTGCTGCTTGTGTCCGCCACCAATATGACGAGTCGTAATACGACCGTTATTGTTGCGTCCACCACTTTTAGACTTTTTCTCTAATAAAGGAGCATAAGGCGCACCTTTATGTAAGTCTGGGTTCACCACGCTGACAACAAAGCGGCGACCGGCTGAGGTTGGCTTGCGTTTTACAATTGGCATGACAATCCGCTCCTTATTCCGCTGCTTCGAAGTCGATCTCTGAGCCTTCGGCTAGAGTGACGTAAGCTTTTTTCCAATCGCTGCGACGACCTAGACCGTTGCGCGTACGTTTGGTTTTACCCTTAACATTCAAGACGCGAACGCCTTCAACACTAACATTAAACAGTTTTTCGACTGCAGCTTTGATCTCGGCTTTTTCTGCATTACTAACCACTTTAAACACAACCTGGTTAGCGATATCGGCAACTGCTGCTGCCTTTTCAGAAATTACTGGGCCAAGCAAAACTTTATATAGGCGCTCCTGGTTCATACCAGCACCTCCTCAAGTTTTTTGAGAGCGGGCACGGTGACCACAACCTTATCAAAACGAATCAGGCTGACAGGATCGATACCCTGAACATCGCGAACGTCGACCTTATGCAAGTTGCGAGAAGCAAGATACAGATTGGAATCCACATCCTCCGTCACAATCAACACATCCGACAAATCAAACTGCGCAAGCTTCGCTATCAAACTTTTAGTCTTAGGAGCTTCTAAAGCAAACCCTTCAACAACAACTAAACGCTCTTGACGCGCCAACTCAGACAATATGCAGCGCATAGCTGCACGATACATCTTTTTATTCAACTTTTGCTCAAAGCTACGCGGCTGTGCAGCAAACGTCACACCACCCGAACGCCAAATTGGGCTTCGGATAGTACCAGCACGCGCTCGGCCAGTACCTTTTTGACGCCATGGCTTCTTACCACCACCTGACACATCAGCACGATTCTTTTGAGCTTTGGTCCCCTGGCGAGCACCAGCCATATAGGCCACTACTGCTTGATGAACCAAATCTTGATTAAACTCTTTACCAAAAGCCACTTCGGAAACTGAAACAGTACCCTTGGCGCCTTGAGGTGTAGCAATACTTAATTCCATGGTCGATTCCCCCGGGATACTTAACCGTTGTTACGCAGCTTGACAGCAGGACGAACAATCACGTCACCACCGGGAGCACCAGGCACGGCACCCTTAATAAGTAACAAGTTGCGTTCAACATCAACCCGAACCACTTCAAGATTCTGAGTCGTTACACGCTCAGCGCCCATGTGGCCAGCCATCTTTTTACCCTTGAATACACGACCAGGTGTTTGACACTGACCAATAGAACCAGGAGCTCGGTGCGAAAGTGAGTTGCCGTGCGTAGCATCTTGCATTGAGAAATTCCAACGCTTTACACCACCAGCAAAACCTTTACCTTTAGAAGTGCCCGTTACATCAACCACCTGACCAGCTTCAAAAAGCTCTACAGTTAATTGACCACCAACCTCAAAAGCTTCGCCTGCATCGTTACGCAACTCCCAAACACCGCGACCGGCTTCGGTTTGCGCTTTAGCATAATGCCCAGCTTCTGATTTAGTAACACGGGAGGCTCGACGAGACCCTACGGTTACTTGTACTGCTTCGTAACCGTCGGTTTCTGCGTTCTTAACCTGAGTGATGCGGTTGGGATCTACCTCAACCACAGTGACAGGAACGGATAAACCATCGTCAGTAAAAATGCGCGTCATACCGCTCTTGCGGCCGACTATTCCAATCGTCATTTTTGTAAACCTCTAAGTGTACGGGGCTTTCCCCTACCGCTCTTTTTCAAGAGGCGATGGACCCGCTATGGCCGCCCATTACAGAGCGTTACACACTTGCCCACATTATCGTGAACAAGCTGCATCTGAAGCTTTAGCCCAGACTAATTTGCACTTCAACGCCAGCCGCTAAATCCAGCTTCATCAAAGCATCTACAGTCTTTTCAGTTGGCTCTACTATATCGAGCAACCTTTTATACGTGCGAATCTCATACTGATCTCGCGCATCTTTATTTACGTGCGGCGAAACCAAAATAGTAAAACGTTCTTTGCGTGTGGGCAGCGGGATAGGACCACGAACCTGAGCACCAGTACGCTTTGCCGTTTCAACAATCTCTAGCGTTGAAGCATCAATCAACTTGTGATCAAAAGCCTTCAAGCGAATGCGAATACGTTGATTCTGCATCTGAACCAAACTCCAAATATTTTTAAAGAACAATCAACCAAACTCAATATTTGGGTCGGCTGAAATGAGGGCGCAATTCTAATGACTGCACACAAACCTGTCAACAAGGAATATGATTATTTTCATCGGCTACGTGAGGACTAATTTTTGAAGGCTAATCAGACCACTTTAGTGAGAGGAAAGAGGGTGCGAGCACTCAAGGAAAGTGCCCACAAAGTATGGCTTTAACCGTCATATCGTAGGTTTCAATAGAAGGTCAATGCGCCGGTTTCGCTTGCGCCCCTCTCGAGACTCGTTGTTAGCAATAGGCCGTGATTCGCCGTAACCGTAAGATTCACACCGGCTAGCTGACAGGTCGTCCATATTCACCAATAGGTACTGGCGCACCGCTCTAGCCCTGTCATCGGACAACGCTTGGTTTGCTGCCGTACTGCCAAATGAATCGGTATGCCCCTCCACAACCACCGTGTAGCCGGGATACATACGTATGGCCTGCTCTACCTTCTGGAGCAGACCATAGTTTGAAGTCTCCACCTGAGCACTGCCGGGCGAGAAATTCAACCCCACCATCCGTACCAATACATTGCTACCCTGCGTTAATACCATAGCTTCGTCTCGACGAAAATACTCGGTCACCCGTTCTAAACGCTCTCGCGCCTCTTCTTCTTCCTTGATCCGTTCAGACTGTACGCCAAGCGTCGCCTCCATTACGGCAAACTCCTGCTCCAGTATCGCGGTACGCGCCTTTAGCTCCCTTAGATCATGCGAGTCCTGCAACAACTTTCTAATTTCACCACTGATAAGGGTCGCCGGAGGCTCGAAACCCTGATCGAATTCAGCAAGAAGATCCACCTCCCCCGCTATCGCCCCAACGGGCTCCTCCAAACTCAGGATCATCTCTTCTGCTGAAAACGCTTTATCTTTTAATTTCTCAAGCTGCTCCGCAAGAAAGATTGCATGACGCGCCTCATAATAAGCTTCTTTGACCAGCGCCCGAGGATAGTCTGTGTCATAACGATTCTCGCTCAACTCTTTTTCAGCCGCGGCAAGCAAGCTCTCAGCTCTAGCCAGCGTCTTTGGCGCATACTTTTTAACCTTGAGTCTCTTCGCTTCATCTAGCTTTGCACGTGTCTGGCTCAAATAATTCCCTTTAATGGCAGCCAGCTCGGCGTCACGGTATAACACCTCAGCTTCCACGGCGCGACTTTCAGCTTTAGCCCTACTACCGGTTTCAAGTGTCTTTGTCGCTAGCAAAAATTTGGTTTCAGCTTTTCCCCATAACTTAGCCGCCAGCTTCTCGGCATCCACACCGCGCGCATCCGTCCGCGCCTGCACCGCACTTTTAAAGCTAACCTGGGCAATTCCCGCGGCTTTTGCCGCCTTCCTGAAATAGAACGCTGCTTGTTTTAAATCTTTCTCTACACGCGTTACATTTGCACCCTTACCATAACGCTTGTCTGCACTTGCATAATACGTAGCAGCCTGCTGATAACTGCTGGGCGCCAACACGCCAGCAAGTTCATTGTCCGCCTCTTTTAAAGCCGCATTTGCTGCAGCAAAGAGCGAGTTGCGCAACTCATCGGACTGAACGTAAGTACTGGCCAGGCATAACAACAGCCCAAACGAAAGCAATACTCGCTTTAAGGTCATGATGATTACTCCTAAAATTAATTCGATTTTCTGTCGACACACTTTACATCAAGTAACGGTTAATTAAAAAGAATGGGAGAGAGGGATCGGTGGATAGCGCTCGGTTACTCGGCGCCAACCAGTGTAGCCGAGCGTTCTAGCGAAAAAGACAAAGCGGAAACCTGGACGAAGATACTGCGAACTGCTGAACACGATAATTTACCGATTATCGCCTAACACTCTAAGCGCTAGCGATTGGCCGCGGACATAAATAGCGCATGAACCTCTTCATTGCGATGATCGGAGATCCCTCGTCGGTGACATTGCGCAGCACACTCTGCCCAATCTTGATCCCGCGCCGCACGAGTGAGTGATGGAAATTTCGAAACTAACCCCCTGTTCCCCAAGTTAAATACCATATCCATTAGCGCATACTGAGCATCCTCAGGGTAATCACTATAGCCAGGGAAATCTCGGACAAGCTGAGCCTCAAACCGATCAATACGCTTATCAAGTAATGCGTTTACAGCATCTTCCGGTAGATACAGCTGCGTGTACGACTGGTAACTAGACGCAATTTTTCCTGGGCTTTGACGAGCAACATTTTCAAAATCGGCTGCTATATCGGCAGCGGAGGCAGCGGTATCATCACTTTTTTGCAGGAACGGAAGCTCTTGTGCAGCCGACACGCTAGGAAGCATATTGCCTACACCCACGGTAACTTTTGCCACCGTATCCAAATACATATGCTCTATGCTGCCCTCCCCCTCTTTAATCAAATGAATTAGGGGCTCCTTAGAAGAATTACTCACTTAGCCTTACTCCTTTCAATATTCACGAACGTTACATTAACATACGGCCTCTAGAGCTAGCCTAAAGACCAACACCGATAGCCACGCCTATAGCCGAACACCCGAGCACAACCCATTTATTCGGCGCCTTGAATTCAACAGACGGCGGTTTTTCTAACAAGTCTACGTACTTCTTATTAATGTCTTCATAGCGGGCGTAGGCCGTTTCGTATCCTTCACGATAGGCTGTTGCCTTCTCTTCTTTTAACGATATAACTTCATCCTTCAATTCAATTACACTGCCATAAAGCGCTTCATTTTGCCTGTAAACCGCCACCTCAGCTTTTAATGTCTCGAACGCTTCGTGCTCGATAACAAATGTTTGCGCAAAGCCAAGCGGGAAAGCCAAATAATCAATTCCCAAATTAAGCTCTTCATTCACAATTACTTTTGTAACGCCTACACCTGAAGCTGCAGCCACTTCAGGAAAAGTATTAACAAACTTTTTAAATTGAGCGTCGCTGCCACGCAACATGCGCACACTCACTTGATTGCTTTGACGCTGTTCTTCGAGCTGCGTAATGCGCTGTTTATTTATCGCAATTTCCTGACTCTTTGTATGAAGTAACTGGTTAAGCTCAGCTTCTTTTTCGGTTAGCTGCGACACCTTAATGCCTAACTGATCGCGCTCCTTCTTAAGGGCCTGCATTTCATTTTGCGCCCTAAGAATTTCTTCTTTATCGATAAATCGCGCAGTAACATACGCCAAGGCGACCATTGTACAAACGGCCACTAGCGCCGTAAAAATGGCGAACCGCTTAAGCATGTGGAACCTCAATAGTTGACGCCGTTAGCGTTAACCCCAATGCTTGGGACAAGCTACTGAGAACAACCGAACTCCCCTCAATCAAAGCATAACCAATTTTATGCCCCCCCACTTCAGCATCAGATAAACGAATATAAACAGGGCCATTACCGTCTAGCGCCCCAAGCAGCGTACTAATCATGCTACCGGCAGGAATCGTCATTTTATTCAGCTCCTGAACATTCTGCTGATAAAGCGTTTCACTTTGCTCTTCCGTCATTATTAGTCTCCCTTAGAGTGTCTGGCTAACCTCGTATAAGTCTTCAGCGGCAGCTTAATTCGCAGCCTTCATTGAGCAGCTAACCTAATGAGCGCCAAACTATAACACCTGACGGCGATAAGCTGGAAGCCACCCCACCTAAAACATCGCGTGTTAATTTATAGCGTATGCGCATGGCAATACGGAATAGCCATCGCAAACGAGAAACGGCCGAACAGAGTATACGTTCAGCCGCTTATTGTTTGGCGCTCGGCATTACCGTCAGTCGAAATTGCGGATAATCCCTTCTACCATTTTTTTCGCATCGCCAAACAACATCATGGTGTTATCACGGAAGAATAGCTCATTTTGAACGCCCGCATAACCAGCGGACATTCCCCGCTTAACAAACAAAACCGTTCTTGCCTTTTCAACATCCAATATGGGCATGCCATAAATAGCGCTTTGCGGATCAGTTTTAGCAGCAGGATTAGTGACGTCATTGGCGCCTATAACAAACGCAACATCAGCACCTTGAAATTCACTATTAATATCATCCAGCTCAAATACTTCGTCATAAGACACGTTAGCCTCAGCAAGAAGCACATTCATATGACCAGGCATACGCCCAGCCACAGGATGAATAGCGTACTTAACACTTACGCCTTCCGCTCTTAACGCGTCGCCCATTTCACGTAAGGCGTGCTGAGCTTGCGCCACAGCCATGCCGTAGCCCGGCACTATAATTACCGAGCCCGCATTTTTTAGAATAAAACTCGCGTCCTCCGCGCTACCCTGCTTAACCGGCCGCTCTTCAGCACCTCCAGCACTAACGCTTCCAGCCTCACCGCCAAACCCACCAAGAATCACGCTAATAAAGGATCGATTCATTCCCTTACACATAATGTAGGAAAGAATAGCGCCCGATGACCCAACCAAAGCACCTGTTACGATGAGCGCATTATTATGCAGCGTAAAACCTATACCTGCCGCAGCCCAGCCAGAATATGAATTGAGCATTGATACGACCACAGGCATATCGGCGCCGCCGATAGGAATAATAATAAGCACGCCAACGATGAACGCTAACGCCGTCATTCCCCAAAAAATAGCGGGTGACTGATCAGTATAAAAGGCAACCATCAACCCAATAATGGAAAGGCCAAGCATCGCATTAAGTGGGTGCTGCCATCGAAAAGTAACGGGCGCGCCCGAAACCAATCCCTGCAGTTTAATGAACGCAATAACAGAACCCGAAAAAGTAATAGCACCAATAACCACACCTAACGACATCTCAATGCGACTCGCAGCAAAGATTTGGCCTGACTCCGACACCAACTGAAACGCCGCGGGGTTTGAATAAGCCGCACCCGCGACCAATACAGCAGCCATACCAACAAGACTATGAAAGGCTGCAACTAGCTGAGGCATAGCCGTCATTGCTATACGCGACGCAATGGTTAACCCAATACCACCGCCAATTACGAGCGCTATCACTATCCAAGTGTAGGAGGTGACCTCGGGGCTAAAAATAGTGGTAACAATGGCTAACGCCATTCCTATCATGCCAAATAAATTGCCCTGACGAGACGACTCGGGTGAGGACAAACCACGTAGAGCTAAAATAAACAAAACAGACGAAATCAAATACGCAAAAGCGGTAATATTAACGCTCATTGGAGCCCCCTACTTCTTTTTATACATGGCAAGCATACGGTGAGTCACCGCAAAACCGCCAAAAATATTGATGGCGGCCAGCACCATAGCGACAAAGCCTAAAATCTTGGCTAAATTCATGTCATCTGGGCCTGCAGCCACTATGGCGCCAACAATAATGACGCTTGAAATAGCGTTAGTGACGGCCATCAATGGCGTGTGTAAAGCAGGCGTAACGCTCCACACCACGTAGTAGCCTACAAAGACCGCCATGACAAAAATCGATAATTGCGATATAAATTCACCGTGCATGGCTATGCCTCCCCTTGCGCGTTCGAGAAATTCGGATGCACAACCTTTCCTTCGTGCGCAAGTAACGCTGCCGAAACGATTTCATCTGACCAGTTGAACTGCACTGTTTGGTTCTGTGTATCTACGTGTGGCTGAATAAAATTAAATAAATTGCGAGCGTAAAGCGCAGAGGCATCTGCCGCTATTCGTGCAGGCATATTGACTCGGCCCACAATAGAAACACCGTCAACATCGACCACTTCACCCGCACGTGATAAAACGCAGTTACCGCCTTGCTCTACTGCTAAATCGACAACAACAGAGCCCGGCCGCATAGAGCGCACCATAGTTTCATCAATAAGCATTGGTGCTTGGCGCCCTGGAATTAGCGCCGTACAAATGACAATATCTTGTTTTGCGACAGTCGCCGAGACCAGCTCTGCCTGCTTGCGTTTAAAGTCATCACTCATTTCTTTTGCGTAACCCCCTGACGTCTCAGCATCGGCCATTTCATCCGAATCGACCATCACAAATTTTGCACCCAAACTTTCTACCTGCTCTTTAGAGGCCGGCCGAACATCCGTGGCACAAACAATTGCCCCAAGTCGTTTGGCGGTCGCGATAGCTTGCAAGCCCGCCACCCCAGCGCCCAGCACCATGATACGGGCAGGCGCTACGGTTCCGGCTGCCGTCATCATCATAGGCATAACCCGCCCATACTCAAACGCTGCCTCAAGCACCGCTCTATATCCTGCAAGGTTACTTTGAGAGCTTAAGACATCCATAGTTTGCGCTCGAGTAATACGCGGTATCATCTCCATCGCCACGGCGGACACTCCCGCTTGAGCGTACTGCTGGACAGACTCAGGACTGGAATAGGCCGATAACATAGCAATAACGACGCTACCTTTTTTCATCAAGGATAACTCGTCTAACTCGCCCTCTCCCGCAAGTAGCGGACGCTGAACTTTCAATACAATATCAGCGTCTGCCAATAAATTTTTAGGGTCCGCCACCATCGTTGCACCAGCCGCAACATACTCGGCATCGCTAATACGACTTGCCTCGCCTGCACCCGTTTCTATAGAAACGCTCTGCTCTGCTGCACAATATTTTTTAACTGTTTCTGGCGTAATCGCAACACGCTGCTCGTATTGCCGACGCTCTTTAAGTACTGCAATCTTCATTTTCTCCCCCATTGACAGGAACCGCCCAGAGAATACGATGATTCACTATAAATCGTATTGACCTAGAACAGCCTTGGAATATTTTCTATGAATAGCATGCGGGAAAAGAAATAAAAACGCTCCACCATAAAGGCAGAGCGTAAATAATAAACTAAGAAAGGACCGGCCAGAAAACTCTGTGAACAACTATCAACCAAAGCGCTGGTTTGGAAACCAACCACACTCCATGTGGCCAAACTGTCACATCACTCCCAACCGGTCTACCAACTATAGCGACCTACAAAATTCTGAAAAGTGACAAATTGTCGCACCCGATCCGATCATCCTCCCCGCTGCTTACCTAAGCAACATAATTGAACCCAGCAACTAATAGCAATAAAGCACGAATGCCGTCTCATCCCGCTAATAGTCACTTTACACACATAGAATAATATTTTGCTTCAAATACCATCCCTTTTTTCTGATAGAACGCGTGGGCCCGCTCCCTCGCCACGCCAGAAACCAAGCGCACTTCATTACATTTTTCATCACGAGCATAATTACACAACCAGTCAAACAAAGCGCCACCATACCCCCTTGAACGCTCAGTGGCCTGGGTAACAAGCTCCTCGAGCTCCAAATAGCGCCCCGTATGCAACCATTCCGACACCCTAAAGCCCGCAACAGCCTTAACTGACCCATCAGTCAGTACCGCCAACTGATAACCCGTACTGCGCTGCATTCGCTCTACACTCGCCACAAAACCCTCTAACTGTAAGTGCGGCCTAAGCTCTAACATTAAAGGGAAACAACCTTTAATAGTCGATACTCTCTGAGCTATTTCTATTTCCAATAGCTATGCCTCCTTTCCTCAGCACAATGTAATTAGATCTGTAAACTCGGCAAGGTTACTTTGCACTCGGCATTTGAACGAGTTCAGACACTTCTAGCGAACCCCCAATATCCAAAAAGGGGCATGCCTTTGCCATTTCAAGCGCCGCCTCAATAGATTCAGCCTGCACGATAGAATACCCGGACATCCCCGTAACACCGCCCACACTAACCTCACCGCCTGGAGATACCACAGATGTGCCCTTTAACGGGTTGGCAGGGCTGACTAACGATTCACCTAAAGACGCCAGCCATTCTTGATATTGAGCAAAATGCTTCTGCCCTTCCTTTGGACTGGACGGCTGATTACCGCCGATGTAACTCATAAAATATTGCGCCATGCTGATCTCCCTATTATCCAACACCGTTAAGATCCCCACTTTGAAACACTCACGACAAGCCGTCAACTAGCGTAGCAAGTCATTGCACATCATCTCGCTAAACCCGGCGACCAACAGTAAAATCAACGGCAACCGTAAAAGCATTGCTCTGCAGCCTAAAGCTAAACCACTAATTTTTTATCGTTGGAGCCACTTCTCAACAAAAAAAAGCAGCGCACCGTCTAAGGGTAACGCTGCTTTTTAAATACTAAAAAGACTTACGATTAACGAAGATACCGCTAACGATTGCCAGAAGGGCCATTATTACTCGGCTTGCTAGCGCCAGCACTGCGTCGACCGCCACTAGGTTTTGCGCTCGCGCCAGCCCCACTTGGCTTGCGAGAATCACGGCCTCCACCAGCCGGTTTCCCTGAAGCGCTGCGACCATCGCCACCGCCCGTACGCCGGCCGCGTGCAACATCGCCAGAACGCTGGCCGTCGCGATGCCCGCTCGTAGGCTTCTTAGGCTTTTTAGGCTTAAAAGGCCGTGTATCAAGCCTAGATTCGGGCAGGTCATGGACGGGCTCGAAACCGTCCACCAATTCACGCGGAATTAACTTTTTAATCAAGCGCTCTATGCCCGCCAAACAATCAAACTCGTCCGCACTGACCAAGGATATCGCTTCGCCTGACGCGCCCGCGCGACCAGTGCGACCAATCCGATGCACGTAGTCTTCGGAAACATTGGGCAAATCAACATTCACAACATGAGGAAGATGATCAATATCTAACCCCCTTGCAGCGATATCAGTTGCCACCAACGCGCGAACCTTACCTTGCTTAAATTCCGCTAACGCCTTAGTACGCGCACCCTGACTTTTATTGCCATGAATTGCGGCGGCGTTTATGCCTTGCTCCTCCAAGAATCGCGCTAACTTATTAGCACCATGCTTGGTTCGGCTAAACACCAACACCTGCTTCCAATTATTGTGCCCAATTAAATAAGCCAGCAATGCCGGCTTACGTTTTTTATCTACCGGGTGTATCACCTGCTTTACGGTTGTAGCAGTAGCATTTCGGGGCGTAACCGAGAACTCAACAGGGTTATGAATAATCCCTTTCGCTAAGTTACGAATATCATCGGAAAAGGTTGCCGAGAACAATAAGTTCTGTCGCTTTGCTGGCAATGCTGCAAGAATTTTTTTAATGTCGTGGATAAAGCCCATATCCAACATGCGGTCAGCTTCATCTAACACCAACACTTCCAGTTGCTTAAAATTAATGGCATTTTGATTATATAAATCGAGTAAACGGCCCGGTGTAGCCACGAGCACGTCAGCGCCTCTGCGGAGCTTTTGCATTTGAGGGTTAATCTTAACGCCACCAAATACAACAGTAGAGCGCAACCCAGGAAGATGTTTACTATAAGTTTCAACGCTTTCGGCAACCTGAGCGGCCAACTCGCGCGTGGGCGTTAAAATAAGCGCACGCACTTGATTGCCCCGAGCCGGCGCACCTTTACTTAGAATCTGTAGAATGGGCAGAGTAAAGCCTGCCGTTTTTCCCGTGCCAGTTTGTGCGGCAGCCATGACATCGCGACCTTCCAATACTGCAGGAATGGCTTTCTCTTGCACGGGTGAAGGTGTTTCGTAACCTTGCTCGGCTACGGCTTTAGCGATGGGTTCGGATAACCCGAGGGACGTAAAACTCATAAATTACTCTTGGAAAGTGCTAATACAACGCTGCAGGCCTTTGCTGAGCCTACGAAATGGGGGCGCAGTGTACAGGATTTGTACAGTGAATGCTTGGCTATTTTGTCGTTAAAATTCTTTTTTTTACCTCTATAGACACCAAATTATTCGCTCAACATTCAACCATTTAGCACACCTTATACTTTCGTAATGGAATGGACACTATGAATACTCTCTTACATTTTCAACTATTTGCGCAGTACAACAAACGGATGAATGCACAAATAATTGACGCAACCTCATCCCTTACTCATGTGCAGTTAAGGCAATCCGCAGGCGCTTTTTTTGACTCCATTTTAGGAACGCTCAATCACGTGATAGTGGGTGATTTGTTGTGGCTAAATCGCTTTTCAGCTCACCGTGATTACTATCACGTGTTATTCGAACTGTCCTCGCTCCCCATGCCCACACACCTAAATCAACTTCTATTAACGGATAGACATGAGCTAGTCGTCTTACGAAAAAAATTAGACGGCATGATAGTCGCTTGGGCGGAACACAACATTACTATAGATGACCTTTCAGCCAACTTTTCCTATCAAAGCATGACAGGAATAAACGTAAGCAAAAATTTCGGCGAGGTATTAAGTCATTTTTTTAACCACCAAACCCACCACAGAGGGCAGATTTCGACGCTACTGTTCCAACAGGGTATCGATTTAGGCATAACCGATTTTATAATTGATATACCCGACATGTAATGTGAGAGCGAGGCCCCACATTTAAAATCCGTGCCAAACACGCTATTATTTCTTACCCTAAAAATTCTAACCGAGAATGCAATCTACCCCTAACGTCAAAACATAACAAGGAAGTCGTCTATGCACATTTTAATTGCCGCCATTACAGCGCTCGCAGGATTTGCGTGGGCGCTCCACAGCTTACAAAATTCAGGCCTTGACCTTAATGCTTTCAATCCTTTTTATTGGGTTCGCAGGCGTCAGTGGCAAAAACAACTCGGCACAAAAGCTATTCATAGGCTTGAAAACCCCATGGAGGCCGCTACCCTACTTATTGTCGCTACCGCGCGGCTAGACGGCGACATTACACGAGAGCACAAACAAGAAATTATTCAACTTTTTATAACCGAATTTTCGGTCACTAGCCACACTGCAACAGAATTTCTTGCCGTCGCCTCACATATGCTGGCTAATGTTTTCAATATTACAGAGGAAGTGCGGTTAATACTCGCACCTAGCATAAGTGAGTACTTACCTCGACACAAAGTCTCATTACTTGAGATGATGAACAAAACTGCACAAAGGGAAGGTGCTGCAAGCAAAGACCAGCAAGCATTAATCGATGCTGTAAAACGAGAACTCGACAGCGCTGAAGAGCTGGCTAAGCCGTGGTAAACAAACCAAACAAGACGCTCTCAAACGCCTACGTTATTACCCTAAAAGCATGCAAACTAAGGTGCCCATCCAGCAAGCGATCCGGATGGTAATCCACCTTTATTGCGCTAACGTCAACGTACGTCCTCATAAAAAACCATTTGTGACTGTCGACAACAATATTTCTATAGCTGTCTGGGCAAACACCCAGACAGCTAATGTAACCCTAGCTCGCTACAACACTTCGATCAGCAACCATTCGATCGGAAAAGGTAGCTTTCACCAACCGAGCAATTTCACTGGCCTCACTTACGCCTTCTAGCCCACGGATTTTTTCCACGAATTCGTCTTCCTCTGCCCGCTTAACAAATTCGCTAGCCGTTAAGCAAACACCTTTTAAATTCTGGTATCCGTCGTGCCCAACAATAGTGTAAAGCTGAGCAATATCAACCCAAAACAATGTTAACCGCTCTATTATCTGAAGGTTCTGCGAGACTGTCACCGGCGAAATATTAGCGAGTGCTGCCATACTCTCAACACCCTCCTCTTCGAGACGAAGAATTTGCCAGCGGGAAATGCCCGGCAGCGCGGAAAGACTCCCTGAGCTACCCTGTGCACCCGAACCAATTTTTGAAACCGATTCGATTAGCATACTCATCGCCGTAAGTGGAAACATTCCAATTAAAAACATAAAGAATGCAACACCCTGTTCAGCATCAACCAGACCTGTTTCGGGTAACACCAACGCAATGCCGTACGTAATTAAGAATTTTTTGAATAACAAACTATAGACGCGCGTACTGATAACATCATGATGAATAAGTTTCGTAAAAAAGTAACCAATAAGGTGTAGGTACCAACCAAAGAAACCCGCAATTACGGGTGTCATAGTGTACGATTTTATATAGATGGGTAGCGTGTTATCTTTTTGGATATCCGCGACTATAAAAAACTGGCGGAGCGTACTAGCGCCGCGACCATCGGGATTAGCAATATAAATCCAACCCAAAGCCAAAATAAGAGCGACTAAAAACTTTAAAAACCAGTTTGACCATGTGCACTGCATGCGCAAAGAGGAGCTAAGATTAATGCGTTCAGAAGTGCCAAGACCGTACCCCATAAGCATATAAGGCAACAATACCATCACCGCCACTACGCCTGCATTCGAAAGAAATATGCTATCAATTTTACTATCTACATCCCGCACAAGTGATTCAAAATCTATTGCCCGCTCGACATTAACATTCGCTATTGTCTCGGGCGCTTCTAGCGAATCAGCGGCGCTTACCTGCAGTTGATAGGTTTCATGATAATGACAAATGTCCACGGCCCACGAACAGCTGGCGGCATCGACAGTTCCATCTTGACTAAAACAACCTGCACCAGACAATCCATTAGCGGCCGCCAACTCTTCCGATTGAAGTGATTCATGTATTTCTTCACACTGAAACCCTTTTATTTCGACTCCAACCTGCTGAGCTCGATCGTGGTACCCGTAAATAATCAGGGCACAAGCCAGCAAGGCTGGCAGCGTATAAAAAAATGTTATTTTAAACCGATCCATTATTCCCACCACCTACTATTCTTATACGGTTGTTTTAATACAGCCCTAAAAAGTTGATTTTGACGAAACCTTAACACAGAACTCTTTTTACTTGTTAGCATGTGCGGCCTTGTTGGTATTACTTGTGCGCACAGGTTTAGTTTTGCTAACAGAAAATTAGAGTAACGTCCTATGGGCCGAAGTTAATGCCAAGCAAAAGAGAGTCGACCCATGTGTTTATTTAGGTATACCTTTTTTATCTTACTCGCTAGTTCAACATGCTTCCCTGCTGAAAACCCTGCCCCCGAAGAATATACACTCCCGCTGCCACGTATTGTTAAGGTGTCTTTTGCTATCACCGATATCCGAGATATTAACTCAGAAGAAGGCACCTTTTACACCGACCTCCACCTAAGGCAAACATGGCAATAGACTAACGGCGAACACATTCGTTGGGTAGAAAAAAAGAGGCCTGTAATGATGTACCCCTCTGCCACTCCGGGAGGCCAAAAACAGAGTTTATAAGCCCTGTTAGCATTACAGATAAAACGCCTCAATATACCCCAGAACTCACTTTCCTAAACTCAGGTATGGATAACAATGTATTTTCCGCTTGGGACAACTGTTTGCAGGTACTTATTCATCTAGCATGGATTTGTCCAAATTTCCCCGTTACACGCAGAGCCTCTATATAAAAATAGAGAATTACGATAAAAACACAAAAAAACTTTGTTGTGTGTGTGTAGTGGTCAACGTTTTCTGGCCAGCCAATTAGAGGTTTCCCAATAAAATTTCCCACACAATACGTTTACAATCCAGCGAGCTAATACCCAGCGTGTTTCGTGCTCCGGATAATCCATTCTACCCTTTTGCCGAAGCTTTGCTTATCGGTTTGGGAATGTTTGCCGTCATATCTATGACAACTTATTTCATTTACCAACACTCGATGAAAGCCCTAAAGGATGAAATACAAAACAGTATTCGCCGAACGGCCTCAGCCATTAGCCAATTTATTGATACTGAGTTCCATCAAACCCTTACTCATCGTGCGAAAGAGCCTAGCGCAGCATACCGCGAGGCACTTATTCCGCAGGAAAAAGCGCAAGCCGCAGATCCCGCGATTGCATTTGTTTATACCGTTATTATGCGCAGCGAAAAAGTATTCTTTATTATCGACCCAACCCCAGAAGGCGAACGTGATGACCGCGGTACTCTAAAGAAATCGCATATCGGCGATGAATACACTGGTGCGATATCAAAGATGCTCTACGCGCTAACTCACGGTGAACAAATAGTAGAATCCAAACTCACTGAGAATAACTGGGGCTGGTTTTTAAGTGGCGATATACCGGTGAAAAATTTGAACGGAAAGTTATTCGTCGGCCTTAGCGCCTCGGACTACATGGGCCGCCTTGAGCCCTTTAAGCGTGCAACGGGGCGCACTATCATGACAGGTTTTTTATCTCGTTTTTAGTCGGCGCCTTAGTTTGGTTTATGCGCAATTTTTCAATGATAATAAGCCGAAAACGCTTGGCAATTTTGGGGGCTATTGACAAAAATATTTTACCCACGCAATAGCACTCGTTATTACTATCGGAATAAAAAGCACCTAAAGGAATCATCGTGCATAGCGCAACCTTACGTCGCACCTCAATTTTCATTGGAATTGGCCCATTTCTATTAAGCCGTATTCATGAGCATTCGTTTGGGGCGGGGTTGTGGGGGCTATTTACGCTATTTCTCTCGCGCTTATTAGTGAGCGGCTTGAGGGCGAAGAACTTATCACGGCCAATGCGGGTTATTCGGTGAAGGAAGGCGTGGGAGGAACCTTGGGGGTTCTATTTGTTGGGATTGCAATGGACTTATTTACTGCCGATGGAACGCCCTACGTGATTTTGCTTGCCTGTATTCTTTATTTCTCGTTTGTCCTCACCCGCCTTGAAATTGAATAGCGCTTAGGAACCTTTCATATTCTATAGCTGTTGTTGACTCATCGCCCCTACCTGTACTTCGAAGGAGCGATGAACTCTAAAACAGGCCGTTAGTGGGTTGAAAGGCCAGCCTCCAACCACTGATCCACTCGACGCTGCAATAGCGGTAGTGGTAATGCACCACCACCGAGAATCGTATCGTGGAAACCACGGATGTCGAACCCCTCACCCAATTGCTGCTCGCTTAGCGTCCGAAGCCGAATAATATCGAGCATACCAATCTTATAAGAGGTCGCTTGACCTGGCATCACCAAGTAACGGCGAACCTCCGAACGAACACCTTCTACTGGCGCGGGTGTATTTTCTAGAAAATAGTCGATAGCTTGCTGCTCACTCCAGCCTTTAGCGTGCAGGCCTGTATCAACAACCAAACGAATTGCTCTCCATATTTCACTGTTCAGACGGCCAAATTCCGCATACACGTCAGCATAGGTTCCAGGGATTTCTTTTGCCATATATTCAGAATACAACGCCCAGCCTTCCACATAAGCAGTGAAGTGTTCCTGGCGCCTAAAGGTGGGAATGGAGTCAAGCTCTTGTGCGATGGAAATTTGCATGTGGTGGCCAGGTAATCCTTCATGATAGGCCACTACTTCCAACTTGTTTTTGGGCATTGCCGTCATATCGGATAAATGAGCGTAGTAAATACCTGGGCGTGAACCATCGGGCGTACCAGGAAAATAATGTTGTGCTGCGCCGTCTTGCTCACGAAAGGCTTCCACACGCCGAACGTCTAGATCCGCCTCGGGCAACATGCCGAAATATTGAGGCAACGAGACCTTAATATTGTCGATCGCTTGCGTAGCGTCATCTAGGTAGCCCTGTCGCCCCTCATCGGTATCGGGGTAGTAAAAACGTTCGTCGCCCTTACTATCACGAATCATCGCAAAAAATTCTGACAAATCGCCATCAAAACCAGACTGCTCTTTTACTGCAAGAATGTCGGCGCGCAATCGCTCAACTTCCTTTAGGCCCAACGCATGAATTTCTTCGGCTGTAAGTGCAGTGGTAGTCATAAGCTGAAGGCAGTAATTATAGTACGCAAGGCCGTTCGGCAAAGCGTGAACACCTGAAGAGCGCTCACTAGTATTCTGTAAATCAGCCACAAGAAAAGCAATAATATCTCTGTTAACCGGCTCAAATTTTTCCAGCAAGGCCTCTCGGGCGTGCTCCAATAGTATGTCGGCGACAGACTGCTCTACGGCCTGCTTTTCGACAAGCTCCGCCACCTTCTTTTTAGCATCGGCCCAAAGAGGAGAGTCACTTTCAGAGTTATCAAAGGGCCGCCCTGAGATGAGTTTTTCTATTTCTGTAATGACTATTTCGTACGAAAATCGTGGGGGGCGAACCTGCTTTTTCGTCGCAGCAATAGCCCGATCCAGCAATTGTCCAAGCCCTCTTGCTACGCCCTCAATTCTTGCGTTATAGGCGATCATATCCTCTTCAGATTCAACTTTATGAAAACTAATAAGGAAGGTTGGAAGAAACGAATGAAGACCGTTCATTTGATTGAAGATGTAACCATGCTCAGCATAGGGTTCACCGGCTTTCGCCATTTCATAGCTGTAGATCCACAAATCGTAAGAAGTCTTAGCTTCACTGGTAAGCTGTGCATAATCAAACTTGTTCTTCATTTCGCTCACGGAGGCCAACATCCAAGCGATCTTTTCTCTTTCCGCGCTGAGACTAAAATCATCTATTTTGTCGTACAGCTCTTTTCGGCCCTGAAACGTTAGTTCGATCGGGCTAAATTCCAACTTTTCCGAATATTGACCTTCGAACCAATTATTTAGCTTTTCACTTTCACTTAAATCAGTACCCATACTGACAGGCGGATTTTCGCTTGCCTGCTTACTACAACCCAAGGCCATCACAAAAAGTGCCGCCACCAAGAGTAATCTGATCATAACGCCTCTCCATCGAACAATCGTATTGTTAATCTACGGAAGAGGAGCATAGCATCTCGTCACACCTGCGTGCCTCACTCTTTTACAGACAACCAGAGCCAATTAGCAAAAAAATAGCGGCAACAATGGCTATGAACATGTATAGCAAAAACAGCGCATATAAGTGCTATTTAGAGCTGGAGAATTAGCCGCCATCAATGGCCTTGTGGCGGCTTTAAACGGAGCGTAGGACGATACTAAGCAGGAAAAGCGTCTCGAACGCTCTGCAAAACACCTTTTTTGTCAAACAATTCTAACCAACGAATAACGCCATCGCTAAAGCACGTCTCATGACGGAGATCTCGACCAAACACTTCGTTAACCGTTAAAACATCCTTCACCATAGCAACCCGATCATTCGGATTTTTATCACACAAGGCCTTAAGTCGCTCTGCTAGCGGGTCGCGAACATCTATTGCGTTGCCATCCTCATCCACACCGCTCACATAACGTACCCACGCCGCTACAGCCAAGCAAATAATGTCAATATTTCCACTTGCCTGCAGCTGGTCTCGTAAAGTGTCAAGTAATCGCTGGGGAAGCTTTTGCGAACCATCCATGGCGATTTGCCATGTACGGTGCTGTAGGCCCCAATTAGAAAATCGAGCACGCAGCTGTTTTTTATACTCACTAATATTAAAGCCCTCGGGTTCAATGACCGTCTGCCCGGCTTCTCTGTCCATAAAAACTTCGCACATCTTTACAAACGAAGGCTCGGCCATTACATCGCTAATCGTTTCAAAACCCGCTAGGTACCCACAATACGCAAGTGCGGAATGGCTGCCATTTAAAAGGCGTAACTTCATATGCTCGAAAATTTCGACATCCTTGACTATTAGCGCACCAACTTTTTCCCACGCGGGCCGCTCACTGCAAAAATTATCTTCGATGACCCATTGCATAAAAGGTTCACAACTAACCATCCCTTCATCACGCAAACCCAGTATTCCCTCTAATGCCGTTTTGTCTTCAGGGGTGGTAGCAGGAACGATTCGATCAACCATAGTGCAAGGAAACGCTGTATTATCTTTTATCCACGCAGCTAGCTCTTTATCAAGCAATGTTGCAAATTGTACAATCACTTTTTGTAACACTTTACCGTTATTCGGCAAATTATCGCAGCTCATTAATGTAGGGCTTGGGCTACCGCTTTCCCACCGTTTTTTAAGTGATGCCACAATATAGCCAGGCGCGGATTTAGGCGTGTCAATATTTTTTAGATCGTGTTGTATTTCTGGGTGCCGTACATTTAAATTTCCGGTTGCAGGATCATGACAATAACCCTTTTCCGTAATCGTCAACGAAACAATTTTTATGCTAGGGCTAGCCAGCATATCAACGGCATGGAAAGGGCATTCCGGCCCGACGCACTCCGCGCGAAGAGAACCAATAATCGCCAACTTTTTTTCATCATTATTCCGAATAGCGACAGTATAAAGGCCATCCTGAGGGTCTAACTGATCTCGCACCCGACCGGAACGTAAATCCGCGCCGATGATCCCCCAGTCACCTCCATACTCGGATAACAACTTATCCGTATAGACCGCCTGATGAGCCCTATGGAAGGCGCCCACACCTAAATGAATAATACCGGGCTTTACATTTTGGTAATCATAATTTGGGCGTTTCACCTCAATGGGTACGCTACTTAAAGTAAATTGGTTAAGTCGACTCATCACTACACCTTTATAAAATATTTTTTCAATTCAGTTTCTTAAAAACAAATAATTTTATCGCGTGTACATCCACTAAAAAACTCTGGGAAACAATTAAATTATTCTAGCAAAAAAAACACGCCCTTATAATCTAGCCCCACACAATTAGACGAGGGCCAAACCCAGAACACTCTCTATCAACACTATTACAACTAGGCCTTACGAACGCATTGCAGTAACGTAGCCACCTATTTACAATACCTCTACCCATTTATTGTTGGCCTTTTTCTTTAAGGTACGACCGAAGAAAGGTATAAACCATGCTAAAAATTGTAGCTATTGGCGAAGTAATGATAGAACTTTCGCCCTCGTCGCCGGACAGCACTCTCGAACGCAAAGCGTTATCTTACGCCGGCGACACCTACAACACCGCAATAACATTGGCTCGACTAGGCGTAAGTACAAGTTATTGCACTCGGCTAGGCGACGACACTCACAGCCGCAATATACTCACGAAACTAGGTAACGAAGGTATCGAAACCGACTGCATCACCCAGGTAGAAAACGAAGTTCCAGGACTGTACATGATTCAAAACACTCCCGATGGAGAACGTGAATTTTTCTATTGGCGCAGCGCCTCTCCCGCGAGACAACTGTTTTCAATGTATGGCGAGCGCGAACACATCGCCAACACATTAATGAAGCACGACTGGCTTTACCTTAGCGGGATTACACTCGCTATTATGGCGGCTCCCGCTCGAGATTATTTATTTAAATTTCTATCCACATTTCGGAATAAAGGTGGGAAAGTTGCTTTCGACAGCAACTATCGTCCGCGCCTATGGGACAATACCGAAGCCGCGCAAAACGCAATGTTAGGCGCTATGACCCATACCGATTTAGCGTTACTCACCCTCGATGACGAAGAGATGCTGTGGGGGGATCACGATATTCAGTCAACCCGTCAACGTTACGCCCCTCTAAACATAAGTGAGCTTGTATTCAAGTGCGGCGCCAATGACGTAATAATTTTTCAAGGTGACATCGAAACACGGGTACCCGTCGCACCCATTAATAATGTAGTGGACACCACCGCAGCAGGTGATACATTTAACGCAGGCTACTTATCCGCACGAATAAATAGTCACTCTCCATTGCAGGCTGCGGCCCTTGCAAGCCGCTGTGCAGGAGTAGTCATTCAGCATCGTGGCGGTGTTATCGATAAAGATATTTTTCTTAACGAGATTGCTCAGCAATAGAAAACATAACGTTGCAATACAACCTCGCAAAAACCCAAAGAAAATACTTCAAGCGTCTACTTATTTTGGCTCGTACAGACCAAAATAAGTAGGCAAGAATTCACTAACCGCAGGAACATACGTTACCACTAGTAGCGCTAGAAACATTGCGGCATACAGCGGCATTAACGGTCTAATGAGTTGAGCAATCGACGTTTTGGCGATGCTACAACCTACAAACAAAACTGCGCCAACAGGAGGCGTACACAATCCGATACACAGATTTAAGACCATCATGATGCCGAAGTGTAAAGGCGACATACCTAAACTTACTGCCACCGGTAAAAATATCGGCGTAAAGATAAGAACCGCTGGTGTCATATCCATAAAGATACCCACGGCCAATAAGATCAGGTTAATCGTTAACAGTATAAGAAAAGGATTGTCGCTCAGATGCATAAGCCCATCACTTATCGCCTGAGGAATATTTTCGTAACTGAGCATCCATGACATTGCCGTAGACGTGCCAATGAGCAACATTACAATAGCCGTTGTTTCCACGGACTTTGTTAATATTTCAGGAAGATCACTAACTTTCACCTCTCGGTACACTGCCACCGATAACAACAAAGCGTACAACACTGCTATTACACTCGCTTCAGTCGCCGTGAAATAACCGCCGATGATTCCACCGATAACCAATACGATTAAAAAGAGGCTCGGTATGGCATCCAGAGTTTTAACCGCCGCCTCTTTTAGTGTTGGCACCCGACCAACAGGATAGCCCTTAACTTTCGCATAGACCGCACACACTCCCATCAAGCCAAGCGCGACCAATAAGCCTGGCAGATAGCCCGCCACAAAAAGTGCCGCAATTGAAACACCACCACTTGCCAACGAATAAATAATCAGAATATTGCTAGGCGGGATCAACAAACCCGTTGTAGAGGAGGTAACCGTTATCGCGGCCGTAAAATTACGGTCGTAACCTTCTTTCTCCATCGTTGGTATCATAAACCCACCGATAGCGGAGGTTGCCGCAACCGCCGAGCCCGATATTGCCCCAAACAACGTACACGAAATAATATTAACGAAGGCGAGCCCACCGGGCAGCATGCCAATCAATACTTTTGCAAATTCAATTAAACGATGAGCAATACCGCCTCGTCCCATCAATAATCCAGATAAAACAAAAAACGGGATTGCGAGAAGGGCGAAGCTATCAATGCCGCCCCCCATACGCTGTGCTACCGTTGTTGCCGCTGGAATAAAATCAATGGTAACCAACATCGCAAAGAAAGTTGCTATACCGATACTAAACGAAACCGGTACGTTTATGAACAACAGCACCACAAACGTAACCAATAAAACTATGACTGAAACATCCACGCCAATTACTCCACTGTATTCTTATTATTTGATGTCGGTAACGAGATCGTGCTCGGCTACGGCCGAATATGGCGACAGGAGCCGCTCAAGTGCAAACAACGAAATCAATACTCCACTAATTGGAATAACACTGTAAATATACCCTACGCGCACCTGCAGAGCGGCCGAGAGCTGATTCAATTCTAGTGTTAAGCTCACCAAGTTAAAGCCGCCAATCACCATGACGGACAATGCGAAAACCAAACACATGAAATCCGCTGCTTTTTGCGCGATCATGGCTTTTCGCCCTTTTAGCGACCGCGTCACAATATCGAGCCCAAGGTGCGCATGCCGACGAAAAGCATAGGCTGCACCTAAAATGCCTATCCACACCAATAAATAGCGCGCAATCTCTTCGGTATACGAGCTGGGCTGGCTTACGATAAAACGGGTGATCACTTGCCAACTGACGTCGACCACCATCGCAAACATTAGACACCCTAGAAAATAACCCAGTAGAGTTTCTATTTTAACTAAAAGAGATTTCAACATAGTCCCGCCCTAGAGCTCACGAATTCGTTTTAATATTTCGTAAGCTGGCGTCCCAGAATACGATTCCTGCATATCAATAACAGCATCCATAAAAGGTGTTTTGTTAGGACGAACAACCGTTACGCCCGCCGCCTCAACGGCGACTAACGCCTCATCGCTCGCTTTAAGCCACAGGGCTCGCTGATATTCAACGGCCTCATCCATTACAGACTGCAACCATATTTGCTCTTGTTCCGATAACGAATTCCATACATAGCTACTGATTAGCACAATGTCGGGTACTGAGGTATGTTCATTTAACGTGTAAAACTTTGATACTTCGTAATGCTTTGAAGAATAGAAACTGGGAGGATTATTTTCAGCACCATCTACCACCCCTTGCTGTAAAGCGGTATAAAGCTCACCCCATGAAATCGGTGTTCCCGAGCCGCCCATCGCGCGAACCATGCGCACAGATGTTTGACTGTTTTGTACACGGACCTTCATACCTTGCAGGTCCTCTGGTGAGAGCACCTGTTTATCAACGGTATAATAACTTCTGCTACCCGCATCAAAGTAGCCTAACCCTCTCAAGCGAACCTTTTCTCCGGATAACAGCAATTCTTTACCGATGTCGCTATTGAGTACATCCCAATAGTGCTCATGGTCTCGGAAAACATAAGGCATGCTGAATACCTTCATTTCTGGAACAAACCCTTCTAGCGGGCTGGACGAAACCTTAGTCATCGCTAGACTACCAATTTGAAGCAGCTCAATGGATTCCCGCTCCGAACCTAGCTGCCCTCCAGGGTAGATATCAAGCCGCATTGCATCATCAGAGACCTCACCCAGCCTATTCGCCATAAACACCATTGCCTGATGAACCGGATGATTAATATCTAAAGAGTGCGCCATTTTTATCACTCGGGTACTGGACTCCCCAGAACAACCGACAATTAAGCATGAAAACACTGCGGCGAAAACAACCTTAAATCTATATCGAGGACAATTCATTTTTATTGTGTATTTTTTATTTAATGAAGGCTTAGCATTCTAGCAGATAAAAAACTGTGGGCCGCTAGGCTCGCAGAAAGAGTTGGGCAAACCCAATACGAAAGGCTAAACCAGAAACCAGAAACCAGAAACCAGAAACCAGAAACCAGAAACCAGAAACCAGAAACCAGAAACCAGAAACCAGAAACCGATAGATTCGGAATAAACCCTTGCACCAAAACAAGAGCGTATGACCGCATACTCATTGTATACATGTATTTTACATTTCGTAGAGTACAAAAAAAGGCCGCACAATGCAGCCTTTTTTTCAAACTATTGTTAATTACTCAATAATTTTTGCAACAACGCCAGCGCCAACGGTACGACCGCCTTCGCGAATAGCGAAACGTAAACCGTCTTCCATCGCGATAGGAGCGATTAAAGTCACTACCATCTGAATGTTATCACCAGGCATTACCATCTCAACGCCTTCAGGCAATTCGCAAGCACCTGTTACGTCTGTTGTACGGAAGTAAAACTGAGGACGGTATCCTTTAAAGAAAGGAGTATGACGACCACCTTCGTCTTTAGACAGAACATAAACTTCCGCTTCGAACTTAGTGTGTGGGTTAATGGTGCCAGGCTTAGCCAAAACTTGACCACGCTCAACATCATCACGCTTAGTACCACGAAGAAGAACACCAACGTTCTCACCAGCACGACCTTCGTCGAGCAACTTGCGGAACATTTCAACACCAGTACAGGTTGTTTTAGTGGTTTCTCTAATACCGATAATATCGATCTCTTCACCAACATTCACGATACCACGCTCAACACGACCCGTTACAACAGTACCACGACCGGAAATTGAGAATACATCTTCGATAGGCATCAAGAAAGGCTGATCGATAGCACGCTCTGGCTGAGGGATGTATGAATCCAAGTACTCAACCAAAGTTCTAACGGCGGTTGTACCCAGCTCATTGTCATCTTCGCCATTCAACGCCATCAACGCAGAACCAGCTACAATTGGCGTATCATCACCAGGGAATTCGTAGGCGTCTAACAACTCACGCAATTCCATTTCGACCAATTCCAACATTTCGTTGTATTCGTCTGAACCCACGCCACCACAATCTTCTGCAAGAAGGTCAGCTTTGTTCAAGAATACTACGATGTAAGGTACACCAACCTGACGCGACAACAAGATGTGCTCACGAGTCTGAGGCATAGGACCATCGGTCGCGCCACATACCAATATAGCGCCATCCATCTGAGCAGCACCGGTAATCATGTTTTTCACATAATCGGCGTGACCTGGACAGTCTACGTGTGCGTAGTGACGATCTGGAGAATCGTACTCTACGTGTGAAGTAGCGATCGTAATACCACGTTCGCGTTCTTCTGGTGCGTTATCGATACCGTCGAACGCAACAGCTTCACCGCCCCATACTTCTGCGCATACGCGAGTTAGAGCTGCAGTTAATGTTGTTTTACCATGATCGACGTGACCAATAGTGCCAACGTTTACATGGGGTTTGTTACGTTCAAATTTTTCTTTAGCCACTGTTCTATTCCTCTAAATTTTTGAACTTTGAAAACAGAAAAAGGAAATTGCTCATCGTTTAATTTCTAGCGATGATCTCTTCCGCAATATTTTTTGGTGCTTCAGCGTAACGCTCAAACTCCATGGTGAAGGTCGCACGACCTTGGGTTGCAGAACGCAGATCAGTGGCATAGCCGAACATTTCAGCCAGAGGCACCTCTGCATTAACAACCTTACCTGAAGGGTTTTCATCCATTCCCTGAATCATACCACGACGACGATTGAGGTCTCCCACAACGTCACCCATGTTTTCTTCAGGTGTCACGACTTCTACCTTCATCATTGGCTCAAGCAGTACTGCACCGCCTTCCTGTGCCAATTTTTTTGTCGCCATTGAGGCTGCAATTTTAAACGCCATTTCGCTAGAGTCAACATCATGATATGACCCGTCGTATAACGTTACTTTTAGCCCTAATAATGGGTACCCTGCCACTACGCCATTGCGCATTTGCTCAGAAATACCCTTTTCAATCGCCGGAATGTATTCTCTTGGAACAGCACCACCAACGATCTCGTTGACGAATTCAAGACCTTCTGCGTTTGCATCTTCAGCTGGCTCAAACTTAAGCCAAACATGGCCAAATTGACCTCGCCCACCAGACTGGCGTACAAACTTACCTTCTATTTCACTCGAGCGAGTAATACGCTCTCGGTAGGCCACCTGTGGCTTACCTATATTTGCCTCTACACTAAATTCTCGTCGCATACGCTCAACAAGAATATCTAAATGAAGCTCGCCCATTCCCGAAATAATGGTTTGCCCCGTCTCCTCGTCTGTCTTGACACGAAAAGACGGATCTTCCTGGGCTAATTTCCCAAGCGCTACGCCCATTTTTTCTTGGTCGGCTTGAGAGCGCGGCTCAACTGCAACCGATATAACCGGTTCAGGAAACTCCATACGCTCCAATACAATTTTATTCTTTTCCGAGCAAAGCGTATCACCCGTGGTGACATCTTTGAGCCCAATTGCCGCGGCGATATCGCCTGCCAGCACCTCCTTAATCTCTTCTCGACTATTCGCGTGCATTTGCACCATACGCCCTACACGCTCACGCTTGTGCTTAACCGAGTTATAAACGCCTGTACCACTTTCAAGCCGCCCCGAATAAACGCGAAAAAACGTCAAGGTACCCACAAAAGGGTCGGTTGCTATTTTAAACGCTAGCGCTGCAAAAGGCTCTTTATCGTCAGCCTCTCGATGCTCAACGGTTTCTCCATCCTCAAGAGTACCGTCGATCGGTTTCACTTCTGTCGGTGCGGGCAAATATTCAATAACGGCATCAAGCATTGCTTGTACACCTTTGTTCTTAAACGCCGAACCGCCAAGCACAGGCACAATATCGTTCGCCAGTGTTCTAGAGCGAATACCCGCCTTAATTTCTTCGTCAGTGAGCTCCCCACCTTCGAGGTACTTATCCATTAGCTCATCATTAGCTTCAGCCGCAGCCTCTACTACCGTCTCGCGCATTTCTTCACACTGCGTGAGCATATCTTCTGGTATATCGCCGTATTCGAAGGTCATTCCCATGTCACTTTCGTTCCACAAAATGGCCTTCATCTTTATTAAATCGACAACACCCTTAAATTCATCTTCTGCCCCAATTGTCATCTGCAGAGGAACAGGGTTGGCTCCGAGCCGCTCTTTCAATTGGTCTACAACCATCTCGAAACTAGCGCCAGCGCGATCCATTTTGTTCACGAAGACCATACGGGGAACTTCGTATTTGTTAGCTTGCCGCCAAACGGTCTCCGTTTGAGGCTGGACACCGGAAGAACCACACAAAACAACAACCGCCGCATCAAGCACCCGCAATGAGCGCTCCACTTCAATCGTGAAATCAACGTGCCCGGGCGTATCAATTATATTGATGCGATGCTGATCGAATTGCTGCTGCATTCCAGACCAAAAACAAGTTGTTGCTGCAGAGGTAATGGTTATACCCCGCTCTTGCTCTTGCTCCATCCAGTCCATCGTGGCGGCGCCATCATGGACTTCACCAATTTTGTGAGACAAACCAGTATAAAAAAGAACACGTTCTGTAGTGGTCGTTTTACCCGCATCAACATGCGCACAGATACCGATATTTCGATAACGTACGATGGGTGTCTTACGTGCCACTATGCTCTATCTCCAACCACTACCGGTATTTAGTCTCACAACAAATTATAAAAAACTGTAATTTGAAGGTCGAATTTTAACGTTATGAAAACGCTAAAAGGCAGCTATGGGCTGCCTTCTGCTGCAAATCTAAAACTATCGTCACGCAGCCTTTAACAGCTGTGTAGATTTTAGAAGCGGAAGTGCGAGAACGCCTTGTTCGCTTCAGCCATACGGTGAACGTCTTCACGTTTTTTAACCGCACCACCTTTACTCGCAGCAGCATCTATCAATTCACCAGCCAAACGCTGAGGCATAGATTTCTCACCGCGATTACGGGAGTACTCTACCAACCAACGCATTGCCAATGCTTCACGTCGCGAAGGACGCACTTCAACTGGCACCTGATAAGTTGCACCACCCACACGGCGAGATTTAACTTCCACCAAAGGGGCAATATTTTCTAATGCTTCACCAAAAATTTCCAAAGGATCTTTACTGGCTTTTTCTCGAACCAGCTCCAATGCACCATAGACAATGCGTTCAGCAACTGATTTCTTACCACTAACCATTACATGGTTCATAAACTTGGCCAAAGTCACGTTACCAAATTTAGGATCTGGTAATATTTCGCGCTTGGCGACAACTCTTCTTCTAGGCATGTTATTAACTCACCGTTTACTCAATATTCAGGTTAATCCGAGACGCTTTGAGTAATTCTTTAAAAGAAACGCTCGGCCTTACTGGTTCTTCCGTAAAACGCTTACGGATATCAAACAACCCTTACTTAGGACGTTTGGTACCGTACTTAGATCGTGCTTGTTTACGATCTGCTACGCCAGACGTATCTAAAGAACCACGAACAGTGTGATATCGAACACCAGGCAAATCTTTTACTCGACCGCCTCGAATCAATACAACGCTGTGCTCTTGTAGATTGTGACCTTCACCACCGATGTAGGAAGACACCTCAAAACCGTTAGTCAAACGCACACGACATACTTTACGCAGTGCTGAGTTTGGCTTTTTAGGTGTTGTTGTGTAAACACGAGTACAAACACCTCGGCGCTGAGGACATGCTTCTAAAGCACGAACGTCACTAGCCTGAACTTTGCGTTTTCTCGGCTTACGAACCAACTGGTTGATCGTTGCCATGAAACTTAACTCCAAAAATAAATTAGGTTCCTGCCGCTTTAATCGCGGAAACAGAAACTATTCCACTTAAAAAGGACAATACTTGTCCTCCGCCAATAACAGCGGGTGGCGCATTGTAATGACACCACCCGCTATCGTCAACATCTTAGACCCTCTATATAGAGGGTTTATGCCTCTTCTTACGAGGCACTCGACTTCAACGCTTCCGTTAAGGCCGCTTCTACTTCAGCTGCACTCACGCTATCTGATGGAGAAGCCTTTTCTTCACGACGACGCTTTCGCTCTGAATGGTAAGTCAAGCCCGTACCAGCCGGTATCAAACGACCAACTACGACGTTCTCTTTCAAACCTCGCAAGTGATCGATTTTGCCGGTAACCGCAGCTTCCGTTAGCACTCGAGTAGTCTCTTGGAACGATGCAGCAGAGATAAAGGACTCAGTAGCCAAAGACGCTTTGGTGATACCTAACAGCTGCCGCTCGTACTGCGCGGGCTGGCGAGACTCAGCACGAAGCTTTTCATTGGCTTCAAGCGCATTATTGTACTCAACCTGCTCACCTTTCACGAAGGCTGAATCACCCATAGACGTAATTTCGGCCTTACGAAGCATTTGACGAACAATTGTCTCAATGTGTTTATCGTTAATTTTCACACCCTGCAATCGGTAAACATCCTGAATCTCGTTAATGATGTATCGAGCAAGAGACTCAACACCTTTAAGGCGCAAAATGTCATGGGGATTGCTTGGCCCGTCGGAAACGACTTCGCCCTTCGCAACTGTTTCACCCTCAAACACTGTCAATTGACGATGTTTAGGAATCAACACTTCGTAATGTGTAGAACCATCCGCTAGTAGCTCACCATTTGCTGGCGTGATAACTAATCGTCGCTTACCTTTAGTTTCCTTACCAAACGATACGGTACCGGAAATCTCAGCAAGAATTGAAGGCTCTTTTGGTTTACGCGCTTCGAACAAGTCGGCAACACGCGGTAGACCACCCGTAATATCTCGAGTTTTTGACCCTTCCTGCGGAATACGCGCAATAACGGTACCCACACCGATTTGATCGCCGTCAGCAAGATTAAGTATCGCCTTACCCGGCAACATATAATGAGCCGGCTGATTTGAGTTCGCCAGCGTGAGCTCGTTACCTTTAGCATCGAGCAAGGTAACGCCCGGCTTCAAGTCCTTTCCTGCCGCAGGACGCTCACTAGGGTCAAGAATTTCGATACTTGAAAGCCCTGTTAACTCATCCGTTTGCTTACGGATAGAAAGCCCTTCCTCCATACCGACCATTCTAACGATACCGGCAACTTCAGTAATAATGGGGTGTGTATGCGGATCCCATTTAGCAACGATTGCACCGCCTTCAACAGACTCAGAATCTTTAACGGTTATCACTGCACCATAAGGAACTTTATAACGTTCACGCTCACGACCAGCTGGGTCAGCAACCGCTAGCTCGCCAGACCGACTCACAGCAACTAGGTTGCCCGATTCATGCATCACAACTTTAATGTTGTTCAAGCGAACCGTACCTTCTTGCTTGATCTGAATGCTATCGGCAGCAGATGCTCGGCTCGCAGCACCACCAATGTGGAACGTACGCATGGTTAACTGTGTACCCGGCTCACCAATAGACTGAGCGGCGATAACACCAACAGCTTCACCAATATTCGCTCGATGACCACGCGCAAGATCGCGCCCGTAGCACTGAGCACAGATACCATAACGAGAAACACAGGCGATAGGAGATCGTGCAACAACCTCATCAATACCCATACCCTCTACTCGCTCAACCCACTTTTCATCCATTATAGTGCCAGCGGGAATAAGTATTTCGTCGCTACCGGAACGAATCACATCGCGTGCGATAACCCGACCAAGCAAACGGTCACCCAAAGATTCGATAATGTCACCACCCTCAATAACGGGGGTCATAATCAAACCTTCATCGGTACCACAGTCTACCGAAGTGATCACAACATCTTGAGCAACATCGACTAAACGACGAGTCAAATAACCGGAGTTAGCCGTTTTGAGTGCCGTATCCGCTAGACCTTTACGAGCACCGTGTGTCGAGATGAAGTACTGAAGTACATTCAAGCCTTCACGGAAGTTAGCAACAATAGGCGTTTCGATGATTGAACCATCTGGACGCGCCATCAAACCTCGCATACCGGCCAACTGTCGAATCTGAGCGGGCGAACCACGCGCGCCAGAATCTGCATACATAAACACAGAGTTATAAGACGGTTGCCTTTCTTCTACTCCATCACGGTTAATAACTGCCTCGGTAGAAATACCCTCCATCATAGACTTGGCAACCAAGTCATTGGCACGGGACCAGATATCGATCACCTTGTTGTATTTCTCGCCTTGCGTTACTAAGCCCGATGCAAACTGGGTTTCAATTTCCTTAACTTCAGCTTCCGCTGCATCCACGATGCCAGCTTTCGCGGCTGGGATCTCGAAATCGTTTACGCCAATAGATGACCCTGATTTCGTACTGAACTCGTAGCCCATATACATAAGCTGATCAGCAAAAATCACTGTCGATTTAAGGCCTACAATGCGGTAACAAAAGTTGATGACGGCCGAAATGGCCTTTTTCACCATTGGCTTGCTAACCATATCAAACGGAATGCCGTCGGGAACAATTTCCCACAGCAAAACACGACCTGTTGTGGTCTCCAGCAGATCAATACGCTCTACCTTTTCACCATCTTCACGAATATGAACCTGACGAATACGAACTTTTATGCGCGCCTGCAGCCCGAGTTTCTTAGCGTGGAAAGCACGAGACACTTCCTTCGTATCGGAAAAGATCATGCCTTCGCCGGTGTCATTCACTCGCTCTCGAGTCATCCAATACAAACCCAATACAACATCCTGCGAAGGAACGATAATAGGTTCGCCCGATGCCGGCGAAAGGATATTGTTCGTCGACATCATCAACGCACGCGCTTCTAACTGAGCCTCAATGGTTAGAGGAACGTGAACAGCCATCTGATCGCCATCGAAGTCGGCGTTATACGCTGCACAGACTAACGGGTGCAACTGAATAGCTTTACCTTCAATAAGTACGGGCTCGAATGCCTGAATACCCAAACGGTGAAGAGTCGGCGCTCGGTTGAGCAGCACAGGATGCTCACGAATAACGTCGTCGAGAATATCCCAAACCACTGGTTCTTCTCGCTCAACCATTTTCTTTGCGGCTTTAATCGTCGTGGCGAGACCACGCAATTCTAGCTTACTGAAAATAAACGGTTTAAAGAGTTCCAGTGCCATTTTCTTTGGTAGACCGCACTGGTGCAGCCGTAGCGTAGGACCTGTCACGATCACAGAACGACCGGAGTAATCGACACGTTTACCGAGTAAGTTTTGGCGGAAGCGACCTTGCTTACCCTTGATCATATCGGCCAAAGATTTCAACGGACGCTTATTCGAACCTGTAATGGCGCGACCTCGACGACCGTTATCTAGCAAAGCATCAACCGCTTCTTGTAGCATACGCTTTTCGTTACGCACGATAATGTCCGGCGCGTTCAAATCCAACAAACGCTTCAAACGATTGTTGCGGTTGATCACTCGACGATACAAATCATTTAGATCGGACGTTGCAAAACGACCGCCATCCAACGGCACTAAAGGTCGCAAATCGGGCGGCAGAACCGGTAATGCTTCGAGAATCATCCACTCTGGCTTGTTGCCTGAATGAAGGAATGCCTCAAGTAACTTTAATCGCTTAGAAAGTTTTTTGATTTTAGTTTCAGAATTGGTGTTCGGAATTTCTTCTCGAATATCCTGTGCGTCACGCTCAAGATCAATATCCTTAACCAACTGCTGGATAGCTTCTGCGCCCATCTTGGCATCGAATTCATCACCAAATTCTTCCATCGCTTCAAAATACTGCTCATCGGTAAGCAATTGGCCACGCTCAAGCGTGGTCATACCGGCGTCAGTTACGACGAAAGATTCAAAATAAAGCACTCGCTCAATACTGCGCAAGGTCATATCCAGCAACAAACCAATTCGGCTTGGCAAGGATTTCAAAAACCAAATATGTGCGGTTGGGCAAGCCAGCTCGATGTGAGCCATGCGCTCACGACGAACCTTCGCCAATGTCACTTCAACGCCACATTTCTCACAGATAATGCCACGGTGCTTCATGCGCTTGTATTTACCACACAAGCATTCGTAATCTTTTACGGGGCCAAAAACTTTGGCACAAAATAAACCTTCGCGCTCAGGCTTAAAGGTTCGATAGTTAATGGTCTCAGGCTTTTTCACTTCACCAAACGACCAAGAACGTATCATTTCAGGAGATGCAAGACCGATGCGAATACCATCGAACTCGTCATTTTGCCCCTGATTTTTCAACAAATTTAATAAGTCTTTCAAAGCTGCTCCTCCAGTGGGTGCTATGCACAGTGGGTGGATCTAGTTACAGACCAACACCCACCACCGTTTGATTTGTGAAATTTACGAATCTTGCTCAAGCTCGATATTAATACCCAAAGAGCGAATTTCTTTAACCAACACGTTAAAGGATTCTGGCATTCCGGGTTCCATTCGATGATCACCGTCAACGATGTTTTTATACATCTTCGTACGACCGTTTACATCATCTGATTTAACCGTAAGCATCTCTTGCAGGGTATAGGCGGCACCATAGGCTTCTAACGCCCAGACCTCCATCTCACCAAATCTCTGACCACCGAATTGAGCTTTACCACCCAGCGGCTGCTGAGTAACCAAGCTATAAGACCCGGTTGAACGTGCATGCATCTTGTCATCAACCAAGTGATTCAGTTTCAACATATACATATAGCCGACAGTAACCGGGCGCATAAAGGCATCACCAGATCGACCGTCAAACAATGTCATTTGCCCAGATTCAGGAAGATCAGCAAGCTTCAACAGCTCTTTGATTTCGGATTCAGCAGCACCATCAAATGCACGCGTTGCCATAGGCACGCCACCACGCAGATTATCCGCTAACTCAAGAATCTCTTTATCACTAAATTCATCTAAGGTTTCGTGCCTGTATGACTGACCAATATCATTGTAGATACGACCCAGGAGCTCACGAAGATCAGCTATCGCACGCTGCTCTTGCAACATAACATCAATCTTGCGACCCAAACCTTTAGACGCGAGACCAAGGTGAGTCTCTAGAATCTGACCAACGTTCATTCGAGACGGAACACCAAGAGGATTAAGAACAACATCTATTGGCTCGCCGTTTTCGTCATAAGGCATGTCTTCGACCGGCATGATGACCGAGATAACACCCTTGTTACCGTGACGTCCTGCCATTTTATCGCCCGGCTGAATACGTCGCTTAATCGCCAAGTAAACTTTAACGATTTTCAAAACACCCGGTGCAAGGTCATCGCCAGTTTCTAGCTTGCCTTTTTTGTCTTCGAAGCGCTCGTCAAGCTCTTTACGACGCTCTATCAATTGCTGTTCGGCAGCATCGATCTGATCGCTCAGCGCATCGTCGTCCATGCGAATCTTAAACCACTCTTCGCGAGCCAAACCATCAAGCACTTCGTCGGTTACAGGCTCGCCTCTTTTAACGACCTGACCGCCTGACGCTACCTGACCAACTAACGCAGAACGCAAGCGAGCGAAAGTAGCGCCTTCAACAATGCGGTACTCTTCATTCAAGTCTTTGCGAACCTGATCAAGCTGAGATTTTTCGATTTCACGTGAGCGCTGATCTTTCTCAAGACCGTCACGCGTAAATACCTGCACATCAATAACGGTACCCTTGACGCTTGACGGCACACGTAATGATGTATCTTTAACGTCAGAGGCTTTTTCACCAAAGATGGCACGCAGCAGCTTTTCTTCTGGCGTTAATTGCGTTTCACCTTTAGGCGTAACCTTACCAACAAGAATGTCGCCAGCACCAACTTCAGCACCAACATACACAATGCCAGACTCATCCAGCTTCGAAAGAGCGCCTTCGCCTACGTTAGGAATATCCGCTGTAATCTCTTCACTGCCTAACTTTGTGTCACGGGCAATACAAGTGAGTTCCTGGATATGAATTGTCGTAAAACGATCTTCTTGTACAACTCGCTCAGAAACCAAGATGGAATCCTCAAAGTTGTAACCGTTCCACGCCATAAACGCGATACGCATATTCTGACCCAAGGCCAACTCACCCAAGTCTACGGAAGGTCCGTCGGCTAGAATATCCCCTCGCGCTATGGCATCACCAGGCCGTACGATAGGGCGCTGATTGATACACGTATTTTGGTTGGAGCGCGTATATTTGGTGAGGTTATAAATATCAACACCTGCGTCACCCGCCTCAGTCTCTTCGTCTGAAGCTCGCACTACGATACGTGCAGCATCAACACTTTCGATACTACCACCACGCCGCGCCACAACACAGACTCCGGAATCTCGCGCAACATTCAATTCCATACCAGTACCAACAACAGGCTTATCTGCCTTCAATGTCGGAACGGCCTGACGCTGCATGTTCGATCCCATCAACGCTCGGTTAGCATCATCGTGCTCGAGGAATGGAATAAGCGATGCTGCCACAGAGACTACCTGACGCGGTGATACATCCATATACTGAACGTCAGAAGCGGCCTTTAAGGTAAATTCATTTTGATATCGAACGGACACCAGATCTTCAGTTAACTCGCCTTTATCGTTTCTTGCAGCAGATGCCTGCGCAATAATGTACTGGGCTTCATTAATAGCAGACAGGTACTCAATTTCATCTGTCAGCTTTCCATCAATTACTTTGCGGTGTGGACTTTCCAAAAAGCCATAACTGTTCGTTCGCGCATAGGTAGCCAACGAATTGATTAAGCCAATATTTGGCCCTTCTGGCGTTTCAATAGGACAAACACGACCGTAGTGAGTAGGGTGAACATCTCGAACCTCAAACCCCGCACGCTCACGCGTAAGACCACCGGGGCCCAGCGCAGAAACACGGCGTTTGTGGGTCACTTCAGAAAGAGGGTTATTCTGATCCATAAACTGAGAAAGCTGACTCGAACCAAAAAACTCTTTTACAGCTGCAGCAACAGGTTTCGCGTTGATCAAATCTTGCGGCATTAAACCTTCGCTTTCTGCCATCGATAAGCGCTCTTTAACTGCACGCTCAACTCGCACCAAACCGACTCGGAATTGGTTTTCTGCCATCTCACCAACAGACCGTACTCGACGATTACCTAAGTGGTCGATATCATCGACTACGCCTTGACCGTTGCGAATATTGATCAATGTTTTTAGCACATCGACGATATCTTCGCGTGACAAGGTGCCTTCACCTGTTTCAGAATCATGACCAAGGCGTCGATTAAACTTCATCCGGCCAACGGCCGACAAATCGTAACGCTCCGAACTAAAGAATAAGTTTTGGAACAAAGCCTCAGCAGACTCTTTGGTTGGTGGTTCTCCTGGACGCATCATACGATAGATTTCGACCAGAGCTTCAAGCTCGGTACGCGTTGGATCTGCGCGCAACGTATCAGAAACAAACGGCCCACAATCCAATTCATTCGTGTAGAGGGTTTCAATATCAGCAACACCGGCCTTAACCAAGCCTTCCAATACTTCTTCGGTAATCTCAGTGTTACATTCGAGTAACACTTCACCGGTGCCGGTATCAATAATATTTTTAGCTAATGAACGACCTAATAGGTATTCGGTGGGAAGATCAAGCTCAGTAACACCGGCTTTCTCCAGCACACGAATATGTCGGGCGGTGATACGACGACCTTCCTCAACAATAATGTTCCCACTCGAATCCTTTATCTCGTATGTAGTGACGTCACCACGAAGACGAGCAGGAACCAGCTCGAGCTTAACCCTGCCTTCATCAGCAAGCTTAAATTTGGAGGTTTCAAAAAACATGCCCAACATTTCTTCAGCGCTGTAACCAAGCGCGCGAAGTAATATAGTCGCAGGCAATTTACGGCGGCGATCGATTCGAACGTAAACCAAATCTTTCGGGTCAAACTCGAAATCGAGCCAAGAACCACGATAAGGAATAATACGCGCGGAATACAACAGCTTACCGGATGAGTGAGTCTTACCTTTGTCGTGCTCAAAGAAGACACCCGGTGAACGGTGCAACTGAGATACAATAACCCGCTCGGTACCATTAATTACGAAGGTACCATTGTCGGTCATTAATGGGATTTCACCCATATACACTTCTTGCTCTTTGATATCTTTAATCGCTTTACTAGAGGACTCACGATCATAAATAATCAAGCGTACCTTTACGCGTAAAGGTACTGCGTATGTAGCGCCTCGAAGCACACATTCGCTAACGTCAAATACTGGTTTACCCAGCACATAACTCACATATTCCAATGCGGCATTGCCAGAATAACTTGCAATGGGGAACACCGACTTAAAAGCGGCTTGCAGGCCGATATCAAGCTTGGCGTCATCAAGCTTGTCAGCTTGAGTAAATTTTCGATAGGAATCTAACTGGATTGCCAGGAGATAGGGTACATCCATGACGTCTGGCAGCTTGCCAAAATCCTTGCGGATACGTTTTTTCTCAGTATACGAGTAAGCCATTAGTGTTCCTCAGCTTTAGCACGGAGCTCATTTCAAAAGACTTTAAGGTCGGGTGAACCTTTTATTAACCGTGTTTTACAGAATGCGCGTGTGCGGGCAAATTAAGACCAACACCCCAGACAACACACTTCGATCTTACGTAGATCGCAAACGGGAAAAGGCCAGAGGGCAATTCGCCCACTGACCTTGTTTTCGCAGACCCTCCTCAACTAAGAGAGAGTCTTTAAGCACTTGCTTACTTAAGCTCAACAGAAGCGCCAGCTTCTTCGAGATCCTTCTTAGCTGCTTCAGCGTCTTCTTTAGAAGCGCCTTCTTTAACTGTACTAGGTGCACCGTCAACCATACCTTTAGCTTCTTTCAAGCCTAAGCCGGTGAGGGCACGTACAGCTTTAATAACGTTTACTTTCTTGTCACCAACAGCTGTTAACACTACGTCGAACTCGGTCTGCTCTTCAACAGCGCCGCCAGCATCGCCGCCGCCAGCAACAGCAACAGCCGCTGCAGCAGATACGCCGAACTTTTCTTCCATTGCTGTAATCAGTTCGACAACGTCGGTTACTGACATGTCAGCGATTGCATTGATGATATCTTCTTTAGTCAGAGACATGACTCAATTCCTAAATTAATTGTATGAGCTTTCGCCCTTAATTGGTTAAGCAAACAACCTAAAAGGTTATGCTGCTTCCTGTTCTTTTTGGTCGCGAACGGCCGCAATAGTGCGAACCAACTTGCCCGCTGCTGCTTCTTTCATAACACTCATCAGTTTGGCGATACCTTCGTCGAATGTAGGCAAGCTTGCCAACAAACTGATATCTACCAAATCGCCTTCAAAAGCGGCTGACTTCAGCTCCATTTTGTCGTTTGTCTTAGCGAAATCACGCAAGATGCGCGCACCGGCACCTGGATGTTCGTTAGAGAAAGCGATCAAAGTAGGGCCTACAAACACATCATTCAAACATGTGAAGTCAGTACCTTCTACTGCACGGCGAGCCAGTGTGTTACGCACAACACGTATCCACACACCGTTTTCACGGGCTTCTTTGCGCAGCGCTGTCATACCACCTACGGTCACACCGCGAGAGTCGGCAACAACAGCTGACAGAGCGTTTTTAGCAGCTTCATGGACCTCAGCGACTATCGCCTTTTTACCTTCAAGTCCTAATGCCACGATTTTACTCCTGGATTAGATTAGCAATGCTAATCGTTAAAAAAGCGACTCTAGAAAAACACTAGAGACGCGCCTTTCGGTGTATCAAATCCAGCAAATACTGAATTGGGCCACCATCTGCGTAGGCTTAATCTTTCGATGCAATTAAAAGTGTTGCCACTTGCCTACGGTCTTTGACGGACTGAGCCCCCAACAAAAATGAGAAGCTCAGACCCCAAAGTTCGGGTTATCAATCTGTGGAGCTATATTTCCAAACTAGACTGATCAATAGTAAAGCTAGGTCCCATCGTAGTGCTCAAGGATATCTTCTTCAGATATACACCTTTAGCCGCTGCTGGCTTAGCTTTTTTCAAATCTGCGATAAGGGTTTCAAGGTTTTCTTTAACTGCGCTAAGCTCGAAAGAAATCTTACCGATACCACCGTGGATGATTCCGCCTTTATCTGCACGATAACGAACCTGACCAGCCTTGGCCTTTTTAACAGCGCCAGCAACGTCTGGGGTTACAGTACCGGTTTTAGGGTTAGGCATAAGACCACGAGGGCCCAACACCTGACCCAGCATGCCTACAACGCGCATAGCCGCGGGGTCAGCAACAACCACATCAAAATCCATCATGCCGCCTTTAATCTGCTCGGCAAGGTCTTCCATACCCACAAACTCTGCACCAGCCTCTTTAGCCGCCTCTGCAGAAGCGCCCTGCGTAAATACCGCAACACGCACATCTTTACCGGTACCATGAGGCAAGCTAGTTGCGCCACGAACAGACTGGTCCGATTTACGAGGATCGATACCAAGATTAATGGCAACATCAACTGTTTCGGAAAACTTTGCTGTACCGAACTCTTTCATCAAGGCAACAGCTTCGTCAAAACCGTAAATTTTGGTCGTATCAACTTTTTCACTAATTAACTTTTGTTTTTTAGTAGGCATATTACACTCCCTCCACATCTAGACCCATTGCACGAGCAGAGCCGGCAATAGTACGCACTGCTGCATCCATATCGGCAGCGGTTAAATCCGGCGCCTTAGCTGTAGCAATTTCTTCAAGCTGTGCACGTGTAACCTTGCCAACTTTTTCAGTATTAGGGCGACCACTACCACTCTTAATACCCGCAGCCTTCTTCAGCATGTAGGATGCTGGAGGAGTCTTCATGGTAAAAGTAAAGCTGCGATCACTATAAACAGAAATAACAACAGGCACTGGCGCGCCAGGTTCAGAACCCTGGGTCTGAGCGTTAAACGCCTTACAGAACTCCATGATATTTACACCGTGCTGACCCAACGCAGGACCAACAGGGGGACTCGGGTTCGCCTGACCAGCTTTTACCTGTAGCTTAATATAAGCTTCAATTTTCTTTGCCATGATTAGTTCTCCTAATATTGGGTGTTAACGCCTCAAAACAGTGGCAACTGCTTTTCATAGGCTCCCCTGCCTTGCCTCAACCCAAAAAGCAGTTTAGCAAGACGCGAAAAGCCCTCCCCCGCCAATACGGGAGAGAGCACTAAAATATTTTATTCGCAGCTCAACGCTACAATACCCAACCTTAGCTTAGACGCTAATGCGTAGACTAGGCTTTTTCTACCTGACCAAATTCCAGCTCTACCGGCGTGGAACGACCAAAAATCAACACAGCCACCTGCAAACGACTCTTTTCGTAATTCACCTCTTCCACAACCCCATTGAAATCGTTGAAAGGACCATCGATTACACGAACCATCTCACCGGGCTCGAACAGAGTCTTGGGTTTAGGCTTATCAGCAGAGTCATCCATTCGCTGAAGTATTAAATCAGCTTCTTTATCGGTAATTGGCGCCGGCTGATCAGCCGTCCCACCAATAAAACCCATAACGCGTGGTGTTTCTTTAACAAGGTGCCACGCTTCATCATTCAAGTCCATCTGGACAAGGACGTACCCAGGAAAAAACTTTCGCTCGGACCGACGTTTCTGCCCGCCGCGCATTTCAACGACTTCTTCGGTTGGAACCAATACATCACCAAAGCTTTCTTGCATGCCATTTAGCTCGATACGCTCTTTTAACGTAGCGGCAACTTTTTTCTCATACCCTGAGTAAGCGTGAACGACATACCATCGTTTAGCCATAGTGAACGACCTCTATACTATAATCTTTGACGCTAAGAACCCTAAGCCAGCATCTAAGGCCCAAAGAATAATAGCCGCTACCACCACAACACCTGAAACTATTAGGGTTGTCTGAGTCGTTTCTTGACGAGAAGGCCATACAACCTTCCGAACTTCTACCTGAGCTGCTTTTAGCAAATCCCAGAAAGCGTTACCCTTCGCCGTATTGACTGCAACATAAGCCGCAGCAAACCCAACAACAAGCAACACCAATACGCGATAAAGCAAAACAAAATCACTTGCGTAGTAAGAGTTAGCAACAGCCCCACCCAAAACAAGGGCAGCCACCACCAACCACTTAAGACCATCCAAACGAAATTCTGTTTCTTCGACTTTAGTAGCGCTCATAAATTTCTCGATTTACCAGTTGAAGTACCTGCATCCAGCGGTACGCGCAAAAACCCAATCCTTGGTCGCTTTTCTGATTTTTATAAAATGGCAGGCCAGGAGGGACTCGAACCCCCAACTTTCGGTTTTGGAGACCGACGCTCTACCAATTGAACTACTGGCCTGTGTAACATCGCGCGATACAAAAAGCTGGCAGCGCACCAACCTTACTAAACCAACACAATAATTGGCTCATGCATACCGAAATGTGGAGCTCATAACCGGAATTGAACCGGTGACCTCACCCTTACCAAGGGTGTGCTCTACCATCTGAGCTATATGAGCTTTAACTCGTCTTACCACCCTCAGAGGGCACTTTAACGCTTACGCTTTTTTTGGAGCGGGCGGCGGGAATCGAACCCGCATCATCAGCTTGGAAGGCTGAGGTTCTACCACTAAACTACGCCCGCGTATTGCTTTGCAAACCACCTACATCGCTGGAGAGAGCAACACCAAAATACTTAGCTCGTTTAGCTGAAACACTGCCAAACACACTTTTCGCACCTCTCTGCCGACAAGCGACTGCTTTTCGGGCTGTCGACACAGCGCCGACAACTGCCTCGCTATGCGAGGCGCCAAACTCACAAAACATCCAGTGATACGTTCGGCTACCTTTCGGATTTTAATAAATGGTGCAGGGGGGTGGATTCGAACCACCGAAGCTTGCGCGTCAGATTTACAGTCTGATCCCTTTGGCCACTCGGGAACCCCTGCCAAAAATAAAAATGGAGCTGGTGAGAGGAGTTGAACCCCCGACCGGCTGATTACAAGTCAGCTGCTCTACCAACTGAGCTACACCAGCTCTCTAACCACACTAAGAAGCTTTTGGCTGCTGCCTTAATGTGGAGGCGGGATTCTAGTGAATGTTGTCCTACGAAGCAACATCTAAACAGAAATTTTGTCGTTTCTGAAGGTGATTTATTCCATCCATGACCCTAGACCATGCAATTTCGCTCATTTTTCCACCATCTCCGGGTGCTAGCATCACCCAGATCTCCCAATAGGTGCGTTCGATAACATTCATCTCAGGAGACAAACCAATGGCTCGCATCTCTACCAATTGCTTGTTTGCGAGCGCCTCACGGCTAAACATTCCGAGGGAAATACCATTTTCAAACTCTCCTTTGGGGATAACATAGCTATCAACCCTCTTAGCCTGAAGCTCGCCAAGTTTGCGCAACGCATCCCTCAAAGAAGGTTCCGGCGGCAAAAATACTTGGTATCGCGATCCCGCGGGGAGCTCAAGCTCCTTAATCGAACCCCTAATATCTATAGCCAGCAGCCGCTCCACAAAACTCTCTGCAAGTGCCCTCCCCTCAAACGGCCCCACTATTTCACACAGCGGCCGACCATCTTTATTGGAAGTGTCCTCCGCTCCAACGATCGGCATGGGCACCTCGCCATCAGCTCTCACAACGGCTGAACGGTCGTCGAGCAGCAGCACCAAATCGTCAGCAGCACCATATTGAAACGGTCGCGGCGCAAAACTCTCCACAGCGGGACTGAAAGGTTTAAACACTAACCCCCAGAGCGCAGCCAAGATATTGCAAAAAAGAAGCGTTAAAAAAATCCATCGCATCGAACTAGTTAATACCCTATAAAATAAAGCTGGCCTAACCCAACTTTTGGCTCAACAGCAACCCATGAAAAACCAGTAGCGGCTCAACCACCACCCCACTCGGCAACCAAGACTTTAAAATACTAGCGTCACCTCCGGTCAAATAAATTGTAGCAGTCGAACCTGGAGGCGAAATACGGTGCGCACAAGCTACAACCTCAGCCATCAAACCCTTTAGGCTCGCAGCAACACCCTGCTCAACGCATGACAAAGTATCGCAACCCGGCCCCCAAATCTGCGGCAGAGTTAACGACTCAATAGAAATTTCACGGGTATTGATAAGTAACGACGACGCCATGGCTTGCACCCCCGGCACAATCAAACCACCTAGATGGTCACCGCACGAATCAACATAATCAACCGTTATTGCCGTGCCCGCATCAATAACAACAACCCCCTCAGCCGAACCCCGATAGGCTGCCAGCATCGCCAACCAACGGTCTACCCCCAACAAGGATGGATCACTATACCCTACGCGCACACCATAATTATCGCTGTCTACTGAAGCGTAAATAGGCAAGACGTTAAACAAATCCAGACAAAACGCATCAAAGCTAAGCCGAAACGCATCCCCCCGAACAGAAGAAACATAGATAGCGCCAACCGACGAGACAAGCTCTTCGCCTAACTGCAAGGCCCAAGCGCCAGCAGTAAAAACATCCTCAGAAATCTGAACGACGCCACTACGCTGAGCCCCCTCATGCCAAACACACCACTTAATACGACTATTTCCGGCATCAACAAGCAAAAACACAGGTACCTCTATCTTTTACCATCAAGAGCCAGCTTTTAGACTAATCTCTCCACCCAAAAACACGCGCTCACCCACCGCCAACTGCAAACGCACCCCCCCCGCATCAGTCACCCCCAGCTGCACACCTTTTATCTGCTCTGACGGCGTCACCAGTACAACCTCCTGCCCTTGGTGAGCGCTCAGCTGCTCCCACTGATACCTATAAGGCGAAAACCCCATCCGCTCATATCCTGCCAAAAGTGGCAACAGTTGATTCAAAATTTCTGCAGCGATGAGACTTCTATCTCGCCCGCCCTCAGAGCAGGACAAAGAAGCCAGATCAACCCAAGGCTGACCAATATCTTCTCCGGCCAGCACCGGCATACGGACATTCAACCCAATACCAACAACAACATAGCACTCTCCGCTCGCATCGCCGGTCATTTCTAACAAGATTCCGCCCAGTTTTTTACCGTCGACCAACACATCATTGGGCCACTTAAGCTGTGACTGAGGATAACCCAACACCTTTAATGCATGCGCAACTGCAACGCCCACCGCGAGACTCAACCCCTCAAGAGCTGCAGCACCCAAACTGAAGCGCCACCCCACCGACAGGTAGATATTCGCCCCATAAGGGCTGGCCCAGACACGACCCCGGCGACCCCGGCCCGCCGTTTGCTGCTCGGCCAACACAACAAGACCATGACCTGCACCTTGCGGCACCGCGTTAAGCACTGCCTGATTGGTTGAATCGGTCTGTTGTAATATCGTCAATTTCGACACCATCTGCTGTGCAGATTCATCCAGAGCCGACTGGAGCGCCGCCGAACTTAAAAGGGCAAGCCCTCCCTTTATCACATAGCCTCGCCCTTTTTGGCTAACCACCTCAATACCGAGCAACTGTAACGACTGCAACTGTTTCCAAACCGCCGCACGACTCACTCCAGCGATTTGACCAAGCAGCTCTCCCGAATGATATTCTCCATCGGCCAGACACCGCACCAAAAGCAGTTGTTTTTCATTCATGCGTACACACCCAATCAATCACCCGGTATACCCTCTTTGGTAACGCGAACCGAGCGACGTTAAAACCTCATAACTAATCGTGCCCGCCTTGATAGCGATTTCATCCAACGTAATATGCTCACCGATAAACTCCAGCCTATCACCAACACACACCGCACCCTCAGGCACAGAAGAGATATCGACAATCGTTGTATCCATCGACACCCTCCCCACAATAGGCACACGCCACCCTTCTCCAGCACTTCGCCCCCCCGAAGGAACCCAGCACTCACCACGATTCGACAAAGACCGAAATAAACCATCGGCATAACCGCCAGCAACAATCGCCAAGCGCGCTGCCCGATCAAACCTAGCCGTCGCACCGTAACCCACGCAACCGCCTTCCGGCAAAGATCTTAGCTGTATAACCGGTAACGCCAAACTGACCGACGGCTTTAGCATATTGTCTTTGATCGGCTGCGGGTTGCCGCCATACAACGCCACGCCAGGGCGAACGCCATCAAAGTGATAACGGCGGCCCAACAACACTCCAGCAGAATTCGCAAGGCTTGCACCGCACGCAGGCAGCACATACTTTAACTGCTCATAGCACTCCCGAAAGGCGCCCAACTGCAACTCATTATGCTCACTACGCTCATCATCGGCACATGCCAAGTGGCTCATCAGCATAGACACCCCAGAATCCAGCAAGGCTCCCTTATCGGCCAACAAACGCTTAAACTCTTCAGGCTCTAGGCCTAACCGCCCCATACCCGTATCGACCTTCAACACGGAGCCTGCAGAGCCAGCCCTTACGCCGGCTCGGCGAAGAACCCCCAACCAGCGACCCAACATCTCTTCACTAATAAGAACAGGCACCAACCGATGCTCTATAAAAGCTAACTCTTCACCGCGCGCGCAACCTGATAACACGACTATTTCACACGCCCCAGGCAACAAACTAAACTCCTGCACCAAAATATTTAGGTGCTCTCGCAACACTAGCGCCTCCTGCAAGTTTGCCACATAGAAGCGACGGCACCCCACCTTAGCCAACGCCCTCACAACAGACGTCATTCCAAGGCCATAAGCATTAGCTTTTACCACCGCCCCGCAATCCACGTTACGGTCGAGCTTTGCCTGCATTAACAACCAGTTGTGGGCAATAGCATTTAGATTAACGACAAGGTCAGCAGAAAAAGGCATGGGCGTAGTTTGAGTTCAATTCCAAGGAAAAAGTAAAAGAGTTTTAACGGATCATACCGCATGGGAACACGCAAAGAGAGTGATTGAGGGGCAAACAAGACAAGGAAATTAAAAAAGAAACGCTCGACTCAGAAAAAGCCGAGCTTAAACAACTTAACAACACACGACCATCTAACCTTTAACCAAAAAATTGCTCGGGAATATCGGCATTGGTAAATACAGCCTGAACATCATCCAAATCTTCCAGCATATCGATTAACGCCAATGTCTTATCAGCATCATCCTGCGTATCAAGGGGAACCTGAGTCGCGGCAATCATTGCAACCTCAGCATTCGCGGGTTCCAAACCCGCAATAACCATTGCCTCTTTTACGCTCAAGTAATCTTCGAACGCCGTTGTTACATCTACCGAACCATCATCGTTTGACTCAACATCTTCGGCACCCGCCTCCAACGCAACAGCCATAATTGCGTCTTCGTCCGCTCCTGGAGCAAAGCTTATCTGCCCTTTACGTACAAACAAATAAGCCACGGAACCGTCTGTACCGAGATTACCGCCACGCTTACTAAACGCGTGGCGCACCTCCGAAACAGTACGATTTCGATTATCAGTCAAACATTCAACTAAGACCGCAACGCCACCAACACCATAACCTTCATAAGTGATTTCGTCGTAGTTTTCACCGTCCGCTCCCCCCGCTCCACGAGCTACCGCTTTCTCAATGGTATCCCGCTTCATGTTCGCGCCCAGCGCTTTATCGATAGTAGCGCGAAGCTTAGGGTTGTCGTCTGGGTTTCCACCGGCTTTTGCCGCAACCGTTAACTCGCGAATAATTTTTGTAAAAACCTTCGCTCGCTTCGAGTCTTGCGCCGCTTTCCGATGCTTAGTGTTTGCCCACTTGCTGTGGCCTGCCATAATCTAACGCCTTTTGCTTACTCTTCCGAGCCTGCACTATCAACTTTTTCCGACTGAGGCTTCGCCCGCAACCGAATATGAAGATCTTTTAACTGGGTATTATCTACGGCACCAGGAGCATCAGTCATGACACAGGCGGCTGATTGCGTTTTAGGGAATGCGATTACGTCACGAATAGATTCCGAACCCGTCATAAGCATAATCAAACGATCAAGTCCAAACGCTAGCCCACCATGGGGCGGCGCACCATATTTTAGTGCATCTAACAAGAAGCCAAATTTTTCACGCTGCTCCTCTTCACCAATACCCAGAATTTCAAATACCGTTTGCTGCATAGATTGATCATGAATACGAACGGAGCCACCACCCAGCTCGCAACCATTCAACACCATATCGTAGGCGCACGACAACGCAACGGCAGGATTAGCGGCCAACTCTTCAGGCGAACAAGATGGAGCAGTAAAAGGATGGTGGAGAGCAGTCAAACCACCATTGTCGATTTCTTCAAACATCGGAAAATCAACAACCCACAATGGTGCCCACTCGCAGGTATAAAGATCAAGGTCTTCACCCAACTTACAGCGCAGTGCGCCTAACGCCTCAGTAACAACTTTACAATTGTCTGCGCCAAAGAAAATAAGGTCGCCGTTTTCAGCGCCTACACGCTCAATAATCGCTTTACAGACCTCTGAGGGTAAGAACTTAACAATGGGCGACTGCAAACCATTCTCTAAATCACCCTTATCGTTGACTTTAATATAAGCCAAACCTTTCGCACCGTAGATAGATACAAACTTGGTATAGGCATCAATTCGCTTACGAGGAATTTCACCGCCTTTAGGCACTCGCATAGCCGTTACACGGCCTTTAGGGTCATTCGCCGGTGCAGAGAACACTTTAAACTCTACATCCTTCATCAGATCCTTAATTTCGATCAACTCCAAAGGAATACGCATGTCGGGCTTATCCGAACCAAAACGCTCCATCGCTTCAGCATAAGGCATCCGAGGAAAATCCCCCAAATCGACGCCCTGCAGCTCGTTAAAGAGCTTACGAATCATCCCCTCTGTCACGGACATAATATCTTCTTCGCTCATAAACGACGTTTCGATATCTATCTGAGTAAATTCAGGCTGCCGATCGGCCCGCAAATCTTCATCACGAAAACATTTAGCGATTTGATAGTAACGGTCAAAACCCGACACCATGAGCAGCTGTTTAAAAAGCTGTGGGGACTGTGGCAAAGCAAAAAACTTTCCATCGTGCGTTCGAGATGGCACTAAATAGTCACGCGCCCCTTCGGGGGTTGCCCGAGTGAGAATAGGCGTCTCAATATCAAGAAACCCGTTATCATCCAAATAATTACGGATAGCATTGGTAACTTTCGAACGAAAATACAGGTTTTTCTGCATCTCTTTACGACGCAAATCCAAATACCGATACTTCAAACGTACGTCTTCGCCAACGGTGATATGGGAGTCTAGTTGAAAGGGCGGCGTCTCAGAGCTATTTAAAATCTCTAACGCCGTGCCATACACCTCGACCTCACCTGTGGCCATATTACTATTAACGGTAGTGCCGGAACGCGCACGAACCTTTCCCGTTACCCGTAACACAAACTCCGGCCGTACCTTGTCGGCTAGCGCGAAATTATCTTCCGCGTCTGGATCAAACACCACCTGCACAATGCCTTCTCGATCTCGAAGGTCGACAAAAATAACCCCACCGTGATCACGACGACGATCTACCCAGCCACACAACGTGACCTCTTCATCAATATTTGAAGCGTTTAGTACGCCACAATATACACTGCGCATGATTCTGTATTCCCGTATATTTTAATTTGTATAGGTAACCGCGCTAAGCGCCGCTGACCTGAAAGTACCTACAATGCGACTATCAAGCGCTCTTTGATGAGGGCTTATCTGCTTTTTTAGCCGCTGTCTTTGACGGCTCTTTATCGCTACCCGCAAGATTTTTCTTTTTCCCCGACTTAAAGTCAGTCTCATACCAACCGCTGCCCTTCAACCGAAAAGCCGCAGCAGAAACCTTTTTAATCAACTGCTGAGCACTACACTCAGGGCAACCCACCAAAGGTGAATCGCTCATTTTCTGCAAAGCTTCCAGCTCATGGCCACAGCTTTCACAACGATATTCGTATATAGGCATCAATATTCACTCCGCACTCTACCCCATACCCAAGAACTAACCAGGCCATAACAAAACCCCCAATCCTCGCAAAAAAGCGGGCTATTATACCCTAGCACCGCACTTTGATGAAGACACGACCAGCGCAAGAAGCCGCTTACGCCTCTTAATTTCGGCCTTTAAAACCCTACAACACCACCAAGTTCGCCTCACCGCTTTTCAAAAGCGCCTAAAAACCCCTCATGAGTTTTAGTGTGCCATCATTGTTCAGTCTGATTCAAAAACAGCCAAAACAGTAAAAAAGTACTTATATATAGTAGTTTTTTGTTGCCGCAGTGGGTCGAATAAACTATATATACCTCAAGCGCGGCGCCATACACGCAACCGACTAAGCAACTCTGAGCCTTTTCGGCACTTACCCTTGTTGCAAGGACCGCAAATACTTTTTCACTAAAACACAATAAAACATGAGGTTTACCTATGGCAGCACGTAAAGCAGCAGCAAAGAAACCCGCAGCCAAAAAAGCTCCCGCTAAAAAAGCACCAGCCAAGGCCGCAGCCCCCGCTAAAAAAATCACAGCCGTGAAAGAGCGTTACTCTAAAACACAGATCCTCAACCAAATTTCCGAAAACACCGAACTCCCCAAAAAGGATGTTGCCGCTGTTTTGGAGCAATTGACCGACATTATTGAAGGCCATGTTAAAAAACGCGCTTGCGGCGAATTTGTTATGCCAGGCCTGTTTAAGATCGTGACCGTGAAAAAGCCTGCCCGCAAAGCGCGCAAAGGTATTAACCCCTTCACCGGCGAAGAAACAACCTTTGCAGCCAAGCCTGCAAGCATCCAAGTTAAATTGCGCCCCCTGAAGAAGTTAAAAGAAATGGCCGAATAAGCGATTTCTGTAAGTAGCAACATCAAAAAAGCCCGCTAACGCGGGCTTTTTTGATGTTATAGCCATCGTTTAACGGTTAAGGCGTATAACCTTGGCCACTCAAGCCATCATCTTGGTTCGCGTCGGACTCAAAGCCCTCTCCAACAAGAGACGCCTGTAGCCTAGCAACTCTCTTTTCGAGCGCGTCAGATTCATACGCCGCGGGCGGTTTTGCCCCCCAAATAGACGCCGGCCATGCAGCATCGCCTTCAAACCTAGCAACATGATGAACATGTAACTGCGGCACAATATTACCCAGCGCCGCAATATTCATTGTAAAAGGAGCAAAAAGTGAGGTCATCACCTCCGACAAATGACTCGATTCCCGAATAAGCTGCTGCTGATCATCCTCACTCAAATGATGTATCTCTCGAATACCCGCGCGCCTAGGCACAAGCACACACCACGGGTAGTTTGCATCTTTATGCAATAACACCAGAGACAATTTAAACTGTCCCAACGGCACGGTATCCTGTAAAAGTTGCGAATGAAGCTCAAACATAATGATTCCTTGTTAATGACAGGGCTTACGAGGCTTGTTGCAGCCTCCTCCGCACCTTAAAATACTCTATATCTGTTAGGCTCCGGCATTGAGCCCCAAAACCCTTACAATTATAACGCTTTCCCAACATTACCGTTTAAGGATTCACATGCGCGCCAGTCAGTACCTTATTGCTACAAAAAAAGAAACACCTGCCGATGCAGAGGTTATCAGCCATCAATTAATGCTGCGCGCGGGCATGATTCGCAAAATGGCATCTGGGCTCTACAACTGGCTGCCCGTAGGGCTGCGTGTACTGCGCAAAGTAGAAGCCATTGTTCGTAACGAAATGGATAACGCGGGCGCGCAAGAAGTGCTAATGCCGGTTGTTCAACCGGCAGAACTTTGGGAAGAATCTGGCCGATGGCAGCAATATGGACCCGAATTACTGCGTATTAACGACCGCCATAAACGTGCATTCTGCCTTGGCCCTACACACGAAGAAGTCATTACATCGCTTATCCGTGATGAATTAAAAAGTTACAAACAATTACCCGCGAACTTCTATCAAATTCAAACCAAATTTCGCGATGAAGTTCGCCCTCGCTTTGGCGTAATGCGTTCCCGTGAATTCATAATGAAAGACGCCTATTCTTTCCACGCCTCGCAAGACTCTCTGCAAAGCACCTACGATATTATGCATCAAACCTACTGCAATATTTTTGATCGTATTGGGCTGGAATACCGCCCCGTACTTGCCGACACTGGCTCTATCGGCGGTTCAGGCTCTCATGAATTTCACGTGCTCGCCGACAGTGGTGAAGATGATATTGCCTTTAGCTCTGACAGTGATTACGCGGCCAATGTTGAGCTCGCAGAAGCCGTAGCGCCAAGCCCCAGTAACACCGTTCTTGCCACGGAAATGAAAGAGATTGCTACCCCTGATCAAAAATCGATTGAAGATGTCGCACACTTTTTGAAAACTGAACCCCGCCAGACGCTCAAAACACTCATAGTATTAGGCGCTGAGAAAGACGACGGCACCCAACCTTTGGTGGCACTTGTTCTTAGGGGTGATCATGCCCTGAATGACATTAAGGCCTGCAAGCTTCCTGAAGTAGCCGAACCCTTAACCTTCGCGCCTGAAGAGCGAATCAAGAGCGAACTCGGCGCAGAAGTCGGATCGCTTGGCCCAATAGGATTAGACATCACCGTTATTGCTGATCGCTCCGCAGCGACTGCCGTTAATTTTGTATGCGGTGCAAACAAAACAGGTTTCCACCTGCTCGATGCAAACTGGCAAAGCGAACAAGCCACATACTCCCGCACTGAAGACATTCGCAATGTCGTCGTCGGCGACCCTAGCCCATGTGGGAAAGGCACTTTAGATATCAAGCGCGGCATAGAGGTCGGGCACATATTCCAGCTCGGCACCAAATACTCGAAAGCGATGAAAGCCACCGTTCTAGATGAAAACGGCAAAGACACCACAATGATTATGGGCTGCTATGGGATTGGCGTTTCGCGTATTGTAGCCTCGGCAATAGAACAAAATTACGACGAAAACGGTATTATTTGGCCAGACAGTATCGCGCCGTTTCACTTAGCAATTGTGCCGATCAATATTCATAAATCCGAACAGGTTGCTGAAAAATGTGAACAACTTTACGGCGAACTAAAAGCACTTGGCTACGACGTATTACTCATGGACGAAAACAAAGCTAGACTAGGCGGAATGCTTGCCGACGTGGAACTTATCGGTATTCCGCACCGTATCGTTATTGGTGATCGCGGGCTCAAAGAAGGCAACATAGAATATAAAGGCCGACGTGACACAGACAACCAACAAATACCCTGTGACGGTATTGTCGACTTTTTACACAGCACAATTACACAATAACGGCATGCTCACCCTTCGTAGAAGGTGTTATGTTTTGTTAGCGTCTCTGTGGATGAGTTTACTTATACATTCACCACAGAGTGCAGCCAAAAGTGACAGTGTCGATACTGAACTACGAAAAAAACTGCTACAAACAATTGCTGAAGCAGACAGTTTTGACGATAGATTCGACGCTGAAGTTTGGTTGGTGCAAAAATCTGCGGTACTGGCAAAGTATATTAAAGAACCCGATTACCGCTTAATGGTATTAAAAGAGGTTCATCGTGCTGCCAAACGCGCAATGCTCCCACCTGAATTTGTTTTAGCTGTCATTCAAATAGAGAGTCATTTTGACCGCTACGCTGTCTCACGAGTAGGAGCGCAGGGCATGATGCAAATTATGCCTTTTTGGAAGAATGAAATCGGGCGGGACTCTGACAACCTGATAGACCTAACAACAAACCTGCAATATGGCTGCACTATCCTCAAGCACTATCTTGACAAAGAGGACGGTAACTGGGCAAATGCACTAGCACGTTATAACGGCAGCTATGGCCGACATACCTATTCACACAAGGTCATCAATGCGTGGTCTAAAAACTGGCGTTAATACGGCTTAAATTATCACGAAACAAGCCGGCCTATCCGATAGGCCTAATGTCAAAAATACGCTAACGCAATAAACAATATTTCGGTAAAAAATACCGTTAAAAAAAGGCCAGCATTTAGCTGGCCTTTTTCATTGTGCAGAAAAGCAGAATTACAAACCTTCGGCGTTTTCACTCAAGTATTTAGCGACACCCTCTGGTGATGCATCCATACCTTTGTCGCCGTCTTGCCAGCCCGCAGGGCAAACTTCACCGTGCTCTTGATGGAAAGCAAGAGCATCAACCATGCGCAACATTTCATCAACGTTACGGCCCAAAGGTAAGTCATTCACCACTTGGTGACGAACCAAACCGTCTTCATCAATTAAAAACGAACCACGGAAAGCAACACCGCCTTCAGACTCAACATCGTAAGCCTGACAAATAGCGTGCGTCATATCTGCAACCAAAGTGTATTTAACGGGGCCAATACCGCCGTCATTGATTGCAGTGTTACGCCAAGCGTTGTGGGAAAAGTGTGAATCGATAGAAACACCGATAACAACAACACCACGCTTTTCGAATTCAGCAATACGATGATCAAATGCTAATAATTCAGAAGGGCATACAAAAGTAAAATCCAAAGGGTAAAAGAAAACAACTGCTTTTTTGCCCTTAGTAACGTCTGCGAAGTTGAATGAATCAACAATTTCGCCACTGCCCAAAACGGCCGGTGCTGTGAAATCTGGAGCTGGTTTACCAACTAATACGCCCATGTTTATCTCCCTGGAAGATGTTTTTAAATATGAATAACACAATGTGTTTAAAAAAGTGTAACGAGAAATTGTCGATAGAGCTGACTTTAACTAGCATTATCGCTAGAGCCTACATTTAAGCCAATTCAGCAAAAACAAAGACCCTCTGACCAAAAATCGGCCAATCAACAAGCTCATATTAATAGCGAGCGGTAATAATACACACCCTGAGGCACATTATTCATAGATTTTATATATCACCTAGGGCTAAAAAACCTAATGTCTCTCCTCCTTGGCCATAAAACCACCATAATGCTGATATCACCGCCAGATAGACGCCCAACACACACCTTAGACCGTCATTGACACAAGACAAGTAATGACGACGAAACTAATTGACAATCATTCTTATTCCCACTAACCTTAAGCCTGTTCAATTAGTGCTCATTATGAGACACAGAGAAAAAAGAGGCTTCGTCAGTTTTATGTACGTTTGTTTATGTAAAGGCATTAAAGATTCGGAGATTCGAGATGCCGTCGATAATGGGGCCAACAGCTTCCAAGACGTGCAGAAACAACTTGGTGTCGCTACGCAGTGCGGGAAATGCGCCTGTTTGGCCAGCGAGATTATTGCTCAAACACTGTCCAGTAACGAACCCAGCAGCAACTTCGACGCTTTATTTTATAGCGTTGCCTAGGCGTAAAAAATTCTACCTCACACCGGCAGCTTAAGAATGAATTCGCTGCCTACTCCAGGCTTCGATACAACGTCCATACTCCCTCCCATGACCGTCGCAAACCCCACGCACAACGATAAACCCAAGCCTGTTCCTGAATCGGAATCTCGCCCTGATTGAGTTTGTTTAAACTCCTGAAAAAGCAGGTCCAATTCATCGCTTTCAATACCCGGCCCAGTATCCCTTACTGAAATAACCAGCGCCTTGCCACTATCCCCTTCTTGGGTTTCGACGGCAACCGTAATGCCGCCCCTTACCGTGAATTTAACCGCATTTGCAAGTAAGTTAATCAACACTTGTTTAACTAGCCTTGCGTCTAAAAAGCACTGTTCGGGCAGGTTATCGGCAATCGACGAACGAAGCGTTAGCCCTTGCTCCTCGCACGTATATTCAAATAGGTTCATCGATTCGGCAACCAAGCTAGGTACGTCCGTGTCATTGGGGTTGAACGCTATGTTGCCAGAATTCAATTTGGTAAAATCTAAAATGTCATTGAGCAATGACAATTGGTGCTTGCTCGCATTCATAATCGTATCGATTTTATGCGTTTGATCAGCGGTAAATTCGCTTTTACGAAGCAATATTTTTGATACGCCCAGAACGATATTAATCGAATTACGACATTCGTGGCTGACGCGGCTGAGCATTTGCGTCATAAAACGATTGGTCTTTTCCAAGCTTCTCTGCTGCTCACGCACTTGTAAAAATAGCTGATGAGATTCAATTAAACGACGGGCACGTACAAGCAGTTCATCTCCCTCCAAGGGCTTAGACACATAGTCATCGGCACCTATCCTAAAAGGCTCCAGCCGCTGTGCCGACGAACGATAACTCGACATAACAATAATGGGAACGTCGCCTCGGGCATCTTCCATTCTACGAATACGAGCGATCAGGTCCAGCCCGGTTAAGTCCCCCTCCAGCACAACATCCGTAATAATGAGATCAAAGTAAGCGTCGTTGTACGCCGCCAGAGCACTGTTCACATCATCACAGCAATGAACCGTTAAACCCACCTGCTCCAACATGGCCGTTACAATTTTTTGTTGCGATAAAGAATCTTCAACCAACAAAACCTTGCCCGAAATAGCGCTATGGTAGGCGCCGTAACGAGCAACAAACGTACGAAGTGCCTCTTTTTGCTTAAGATGAAACGCTTCATTAAAGCCTGCGGCAAACGCTTTTTCGATAAGTGCTGGGTTAGCCCTTTCTGTCACCAGCAAAATGGGGCAATCACGCCAAAGAGGCTGTTTACGCATCTCTCGACAGAGCTCAAACGCCGTTCCATCTTGTAAATAATGCGCTAAGCAGACAAGATCAACCGTTTCTTCTGCGATAATTTTACGCGCACATATAAGCTCTTCACACGCAAGAACCTCGTAACCGAGTTCCTCGCATACGTCGGTCAAAACCGTAATAACATCGCCCGGCGCACCGCCTAAAAATACTCTAACCCTCAACGTAGACTCTCCAGTTCCTAACGGCTGTGCACCCGAAAACCATCGCGTTATACGCTAGCAATACCTGCGGACGACCACCGCCCAACAAGATGCCAACCCAATACTCGAAATCAATACACCGCATTTTTGAAGAATAGCAAAAGAATCGGCTTCCACCGCTGTGAAGGCACGCTTAATCGTGGATTAGTACGCTTAAAATCTATAGTGAAAAGAATAATGGCGAGTGGCTCTACACAACGAGCACTAAGGCGCCTTATCGGCGAGCACTTCTTCGACCGCGTCTGACAGGGAGAGCAACCGCTTATTGGAAGGCTCTGCTTGAAGGGCTTGCGCAAGCTGTCTCCTTGCAAGCGTAAACTGTTCATTTCCTACCAACCCCCATATATTGCGCGCAAAGCGATCGAGCATTTGCTTCTGCCCTGTAATAGCCTGCGTATTGGCCGCCTCAAGCGCCAGCACCATTTGATAATAATGGTATGCACTATCGTTTTGTGGAGAATAGTAATCTTGAGTGTCCATACGTGAACGAGCGCGCGCAAGCCAATTACGAACATCTCGCTGGTGCTGCAGCGCAGCCTCAATTTTATCGCGAAGCTTCTGCGCCTCTATGCTACTAGGGTTTGCCTCTAACGCACGCTCTATATCAGATTTCGCCATAGCAAGGCGCTCCTGATCGTAAGCCTTTTGAGCGAGATGCACGAGTTTGCCAGCAATAAGCGCCACACCTTTTATCGCTTGAGCATTCTTGGGCGAAAGCGCTAAAACCTCGCGATAACTCGTTAATGCATTATGCCCTTTGGGATGGGTAAGCTGATTATGTTCGTGATACTGATCAGCTTTGCTCAACAACTGGGTTACCGTTTGCTGATGGGTAATCTCCGTGTCGAACACGCGTATTTGTTCAATGGGTAAATTAACAAAGAGAGCCTTTACTTGCTGAAGCTTCCTAACCGCAGCCTCAACTCTAGCGGTGGCCAAGAGATCGGATATGGCTTCGAGTTCCTGATGCTGTAACGCCGCCAACGAACGCTCTACCTCAGTTTTAGCGGGATAGTCATTCAGCACTACTTGATGCAAGCTCACCAATTCGGCCAAATAAGTCGCATCACTCTCGTACTGTAACCTTAAGGTTTCTAACTGAAGCTCATACGATTCGTACGATGTGATATCAACCACAGGCGCAATATCAGCAATAACATCCGCCACTGGCACGGTTGTCGCGATAGCCGGTTGCTCGTATGGCTCCTGCTCGTCCGATGTTGTAGCGATATCGCCAACCATCGGTCTAGGCTTCACGAACACGCTCTTTGTTTGCAACGTTTGGTTTACATCACTTGGCGCAGGCGTGTCGTGGTGAATAGCAGACGGCCCAGACGTTACGGGATCCGATGTGGCCGATTCATACCACATAAGCGCTTTATCATAATAGCGCTCTACTGTCGCTTTTCCTTGCTCCAACCAAGGCCCCGCAATATCGGGGCGCTGATAATAGAACACCCATGCAACGAGGCTGGCCATAATTAATAGGCCCACCAACCACGGCGTGCAACCGCCACGCTCATGAAGCCTTTCGTCAGAATCGCTATACATCAAAGCCAGGTCAGCATCGGTTACCGGCGGCCCTTCTTCCGTTGGGCTCTCACAATCTACCTCTGGAACGGAGGATACCTCGTAAGCAATGGATTGCTCTAAAAGCGCGATATCTATGCGTTCCAAGTCATCAATAAGCTCATCCCCGTCTTGATAACGAAAACCCGCCTTTTTAGCCAATAATGTATCAATAATGGGCTGTAATGCCGCCATGCCCTCCGGCAGCAACGGTACAGTTTCAGTAATATGTTTTATCCCTATCGCAACCGCTGACTCTGCATCAAAAGGTACCCGCCCTGTAAGCAGCAAAAAAAAGACGACGCCTAAACTGTAGATATCCGACCGAGAATCAACCGGCTTACCCTTGGCTTGCTCTGGGCTCATATAGTGCGGTGTGCCAATAGCTAAGCCTGTTTGCGTCATGCTGACATCGGTTTCTGCCGCACGCGCAATGCCAAAATCGGTTAATACAGCCCTCCCATCACTACTGTGAAAAAGAATGTTTTCTGGCTTAATATCACGATGTACATACCCCTTATCACCTGCATATTTAAGTGCACGCGCAATATCGATAACCGCATTAATTTTTTCTTGAAGCGACAGCGTTTTGCGCATTTGCTTCAAATCACGCCCATCAATGTACTCCATCGATAAAAAGTAGTTACCGCCTTCTAGCCCTACGTCATATACTGTAACAATGTTAGGGTGAACCAACTGGCTTACGATCTTGGCCTCGCGAAAAAAACGTTTTCCAAATGCTTCGTCATCTGCGAGCGCCTTGGACATAACTTTTAACGCGACTTTGCGCTCAAAAATATCCTGTTGCGCAAGATAAACAGTAGCCATTCCACCACGCCCTAAGGTACGAAGTATTTGGTAGCCAGGAATCGCTAAAGCCATTGAGTTAAATCCGTAATCATTATTATGATGCAATACCCTATTATGCCCGCAAAGATTAATCTTAGCTGACATCAAATAATAGCGCCTAAGCCACAAAACCCAATTGAGAAAGATTCTCGTTTAATGTAGCATCCGCGCAATACATTTACTGGTGAGAAAGACGTATGTACAAACAAATTATTGGTTTTTTAACACTGTTAAGCCTTGCTGCCTTGCCTCAGTGGTCAATAGCTAAAGAAGTTAACGTGTACTCGGCAAGAAAAGAAGCGCTAATTTTACCTTTGCTGGACCAATTCTCGGAAAAAACCGGCATTAAAGTCAACCTAATTACCGGCAAAGCTGACGCTCTCATCGTACGTATGGCCAATGAAGGTAAGTTCAGCCCCGCCGATATATTGCTTACAACAGATGTTGGCCGCCTAGTTCGTGCTAAATCACAAGGCTTAACACAGGCCTATGCATCCCCCTCCGCCGCCAAGAATATCCCCCTTCACTTACAAGATTCTGAAGGGCACTGGGTTGGTCTTACACTACGAGCGCGGCCCTTTATGGTTGCGCCCGACCGAGTCAACGCTACAAAACTGACCAGCCTCGAAGATCTCGCCAGCCCGCAATGGAAAGGCAAGCTCTGCGTTCGCTCATCAGGCAACATTTATAACCAATCCATGGTCGCCGCCTTAATCCAACAACTGGGTGAAGAAAAGACCATGTCAATAATACAAGGATTGGTCGCAAATTTCGCTCGCCCTCCCATGGGTGGAGACCGAGACCAAATCAAAGCTGTCGCCGCAGGCCAATGTGATGTGGCCATCGCCAACACCTATTATCTAGCCGGCATGTTATCCGGTAGCGACCCAAGCGAAACCGCCGCCGCCAGCAAGGTAGCGGTAGTGTGGCCCAACCAGCAAGATCGTGGTGCGCACGTGAACATTTCCGGTGCAGCCATTGCTCGATACGCTAAAAATACAGTGGAAGCGCAAACACTCATTGATTTTATGATGAGCAAAGAAGCGCAGGCTTGGTATGCCGAAACAAATTTCGAATACCCCGTGCGCAAAGACGTCCATAAAAGCGGCGTACTAACATCATTCGGCGATTTTAAGTCGGAGAAAATCCCGCTCGAAAAAGTAGGGGAGCTAAACGCTACTGCGCTAAAACTGATGGACAAAGCTGGCTGGAAGTAATCCACCTTTGAAACTCTTCCATATATTCGTTACGAAAATCCAATCCTTCGGCTGGCAGTGGTTAACGTTACTGCTGGCCGTATTGCTGTTACTGCCATTACTGGTCATTGGCTTCAGTTTTCTTGAGCCTCAGCCAGATGTATGGCGCCATCTTGCCGACACCGTTTTAGGCAGCTATATCAGTAATTCGCTTATTCTCGCCATTAGCGTCGGCACTGGTACATTTATCATTGGCACCACGCTCGCCTGGATTTGTAGTCGGTATGAGTTTCCACTGCGGCATTCTCTAAGCTGGTTAGTGCTGCTCCCCATGGCAATGCCAGCGTATATCATTGCGTATTGTTACACCGGCTTTTTAGACTTTGCAGGGCCCATTCAAACCGCGTTGCGCGACGCCTTCGGCTGGCACTACGGTGACTATTGGTTCCCCCAAATTCGCTCCCTTCCCGGCGCCATCTGCATGATGTCACTGGTGCTATACCCTTATGTGTATTTGCTCGCCCGCAACGCCTTTGCAGAGCAATCAATCTCTCTGTATGAAGCTTCTCGATCGCTAGGCTACAGCCACCGGTACTTCATCTTTCGCGTTGCTATTCCCCTTGCCCGCCCCGCTATTCTCGCAGGCGTTGCACTGGCAATGATGGAAGCATTCGCGGATTTTGGAACCGTTCAATACTTTGGCGTAAATACCTTCACCACCGGTATTTTTCGTATTTGGTTTGGTATGGGCAATAGCGCCGCCGCCGCACAACTATCGGCACTACTGGTTTTATTTGTGCTCACCGTACTTATTCTCGAAAAATATTCTCGACGCAAAATCCAGTATTACTATCTCGGTGTAAAAACACAAAAACCCGCACGCATTCCATTAAGAGGGTTTACCGCAATAGGTGCTGCGGCTATCTGTTTACTGCCCTTTGCACTAGGGTTTGTCGTACCACTTTGGCTGCTACTTAGCTGGGCGATACAAACCGGCCCTCAGCAACTAAACCCTCGTTTTTTCGAAGCACTAGGCAACAGTTTCTATCTCGCCGCTACCGCCAGCATCGCAATTGTAATTCTCGCAATTATTTTCGGCTACGCACGCCGCTTACGACACACGCTCACTGTGCCAACCATTAGTCTCGCCAGTATGGGATATGCCGTACCGGGAACTGTCATCGCCGTTGGTATTATTGTCCCACTTACCGCTCTCGATAAAATAATCGACTCAATAATGGGCAGCACCTTCGGTATAAGCACAGGCTTGTTACTCTCTGGCTCCCTGTTCGCGTTAATCTTTGCTTACGCGGTTCGCTTTTTGGCCGTTGCACTTCAACAAATAGATGTAGGCCTCGACAGAATAAAGCCCAGTATGGACCAAGCCGCGCGCTCCACCGGTTTGGGCCAGCCCGCCGTACTCACTAACGTTCACATTCCTATTTTACGCACCAGTATTCTCAGTGCTTTATTGCTAGTCTTTGTTGATGTACTGAAAGAACTGCCTGCCACACTGATACTGCGCCCCTTCAACTTCAATACTTTATCCGTAAAAGCGTATGAGCTGGCTTCCGATGAACGCTTACAAGAAGCCGCACTGCCAGCACTCACTATTGTACTTATTAGCCTAATTCCGGTTATCTTGTTAACCCGAGCCATTCAACAGCACGAAACACGTCATGCTCAAACTTGATCATATTACACTGGCCTACGACAAAGCAGCCGTCGTAAAAAAAATAAGCTTGCACATTAACAAGGGTGAAACCGCTTGTTTAATCGGCCCTTCGGGCAGCGGCAAAAGCACTATTTTGCGCGCGATTGCAGGTTTTCAACAGCTCGACTCAGGCTCCATACAGCTACGCGGCAAAACGGTAAGTGACAAACACACTTTAGTAGAACCTGAACACCGTAAATTTAGTATGGTGTTTCAAGATTACGCACTGTTCCCGCACCTCAACGTTGAAGAGAACGTCCGGTTTGGTTTACGAAAACTAAGCGCAGCCGACGCAAAAAAGAAAGCCATAGAAATGCTAGAGCTCGTTGGGTTACGGCAAAACGCAAACCGTTATTGTCATCAATTGTCTGGCGGTCAACAACAACGTGTTGCGATTGCACGCGCACTGGCGCCAGATCCCGATCTATTGTTACTCGACGAACCATTCAGCAATCTCGACGCAGACCTACGCAGCCAGCTTTCGTCTGAATTACGCACCATTTTGCGTGACCGCAATATTACAACACTCATGGTAACCCACGATCAGGCTGAAGCGTTTTGTATGGCAGACAATTTAGGAGTCATTATGGACGGCGTACTACAACAGTGGGATAAGCCCGAAAAAGTCTATGCACAACCGGTGAGCCGAAAAATTGCCAATTTTGTTGGTGAAGGCACTTATATCCCAGGCCATGTCACTGAAGATGGACATGTGGAAACCTGTTTAGGCAAGCACGCGTGCTTCAAACATACATTTACTACTGCTGAAAACGTGCACGTACTGATTCGCCCAGAAATGATTTCGTTCAATCCTCACAGCAGTAATGAAGCCCGAATAGTAGAAAAAGAATTTCGCGGCGCCGATAGTCGGTACACCGTCGAACTCTCGAGTGGCCTAACACTTAGAACCGTAAGCGCCAACCACCTAGATTTTGCCATTGGCGAATCTCACGGTATTAGCTTGCACAAACAGCCCGTTACGTTACTCCGCTAACCAGCGCTACTCTCTTTTATTTAAGAATGTATTAATTTCACATTGATACATGCGCACAGTTAAAACAAAAAAGGGCCTATTCTGGGCCCTTGTACTCACTAATCAAATTGCCACTTAACGCCAATTTTAATCATTCTCGGTGCATTAGGTCGTGCGGCGTAAGGTCGTCGAGACACGATTTCTTGTTCGTCCGATAAATTCTGGCCAACAAGCCGTACACTCACATCAGAACTCAGCGCATAACTCACCGATACATCCATTGTGGTAAGTGCTTTTGTATAAGCACCGGCCTCCATCTCACCGCTACCGGCAATTTCTCGCATTTCTCCGCTATAATTTACGGCGAAACTCGTCACTATTTTGTCTGACTCTAAACCCACCGAAATACGGCCTTGATGCTCCGGTAAATACGGCAATTGATCGCCTGCGTTTACGGTTCCCCAAATATCGAAACCAGATTCGAAACCCGTCGCAAAGCTAGCATCGGTAAACGTGTAAACAACGCTCACCGGAAGCTGCCATCCACCGCTCAAGGCATGATTAAAGTGCGCGCTAAATTCAAGGCCCGACACATCAACTTCGCCGCCGTTAAATTCTTCTCCTGCACAAGGATCTGATGCCCGGCAGCGCCCAAGTAAATTACTGTAATCACTGAAAAACCCAATAGCATCAACGCTTACGCTATCCGTTCTATAACGTAAGCCGTATTCGTAATTGATACTTTCTTCTGGTTCAACTTCGGGGCTCGCGGATGCTGACTTTGCGGAAAAGCCTTTGTTAATACCCAACAGAACCCCAAAGCCCTCAGTCACGCTATAGAACAAGCCGCCTCCAGGCATAACGACCTCTTGCGTATGACTAAACGCGTCGCCGGCACCGGCCTGCTCTACAAACGTTGACTCAATACTCTCGTAACGTACACCTGCATTTAATTCCCAGCGGCCAATGTTTATTTCATCACGAATAAAAAGGGCATGCGCCGTTGCTTCACCACGGTTTAAGGTTTTGGGTAAGCGTGATAAGTCGCCATCAAATTCGAGTTCGCCAGCCGTCATAAAATAACCACGCGGCCTGTGGTCCCGTTCAACCCAATCACTATGAAGGCGAATACCGCTATTAATTTTGTGGTTCCAGCCTCCAAGCGTTAGCTCATACGCCCCTTCAACTTGAACACCATCCACACCGTAAACGCGGCTATTATTGGTAATATCCAAACGTTGGCTACTGGCACGGTTACTGTCCACCGTGCCGCTTAACAATTGCATTTGTGTCGCAAAAATTTCTGGGCTTTCCAATATAGTACGCAAATCAACGCCGTTAATAATCCCGTCAAACTTATTCCACGCACGATCATATTCATGATGATAAGCTCGCGTAACCACTTTTAAACCACTATTAAATTCTGCGCTGTGTAAAAACTGTAACTGCTGGTGTTCAGAATCAAACTGATCGAGTTGGCTGGCAGAATAACGGCGCAGTGGCGTTTGTACAAAATCCGATTCTGTTAACCCCAAATAAGTTTCATGAGACATCTCATCGGCGTAGCCGGCCTTTATAAGCAGCTCCTGATAAACATTTGCACTAACAGACGACTGCCAACTTAACTTAGCATTAATATCATTACGTACAAAACCTGTATCGCCACCGTTATCAAGTTCTTTAAAACCATCCGACCCGTAACGCAACGCATCAACAGAAAAGCCCCATTGATCAACGCGATTACCGTAATAGGCACGGTATTTTTCCGAGCCATAACTGCCAAGTGTCGCGCTTAATTCGCCGTGCTGAGATTCAGGCACCGAGCGCGTTACAAAGTTAATAGCGCCACCGACAGTATGCGGGCCGTACTCAATTGCTGCAGGGCCTTTATAGGCTTCCACTGCCGCCATCCTCGCGATATTGGGAACATAATAAGCTGCAGGTGCCGAGTAAGGTGCTGGGCCAATAAGAATGCCGTCTTCCATCATGGTGATTTTGGAACTACGCTCACTGGACGTTCCCCGCAACCCTATATTAGGACGAAGGCCAAAACCATCCTCTTGGCGAATATACACGCCCGGCACATCTCGCATTAATGCGTTGATGTCAGTAATTTCAAATTTCGCGATTGCATCTTCGTCAATAAAAGTTGCGGACCCGCTTAGGGAGTAAATTGCCTCCGCTCCACCAGTGACCAGCATTTCTTCCACCAAGCCTGAAGGCGCAGCATTTTGCTCATCCACAATTGTTTCAGCAATACTCACTTGCGATAACACACACGCAAACGGCAAGATGGCCCCAACATACAATTTTATTTTCATAATGATCTTTTTATAAAATTTTTAATAAAGTTTCCGCATTGGCTAACATTTTAGCTAACGGCAATTAAATGGTTATCCCAACGCAAACCACTATGGATCTGCAAAGGTGTAAAGAATAGTCGGTTTTTATCAATGCGTATGGTTCCCACGGTGCCATCACCACTACTGTAAATAAGTGTATCGCTTGACCTCAATCGCGCGAGACCCGCAACGTCTCGTACAGCTGCAGACTGTAGTAATGTGTTTTTGTCCCACAAACTGACTCTATTCGCTTTTGGGCATGACACAAGTGCGCCCCCCTCTCGAAGCGAACAAACACTTGCCGTATATTTCGCGTGGGCAGCATTAAAATTATTATTCACCGCTAACGCTTTCATGTCAGAATGTTCGGATGCACTAAATACAAGCGGAACATCGTCGAGAGCAGCACCTTGATATTGTGCCCCAATCGTTGCCACACCCTTTTCAACCGATAAGTGACGTAAACTTAATTGATTATTTGGAGGCTCCCACTGACTCAGCAAACGGTCTTCTTGCCATTGAATAAAACTAATATTGGGCTGCATCGAATCGATATTTTTTGGCACACGCGATAATTGCGGATGCGTGAGCAAACCACCGTTCGCGACAACGAGTTTATCGGTAGCTCCGCTATCATCCGAGACAAAGGCCAATTCATGTGGACCAATACCATGGCTGGGAATTTCGTTAATTAACCGATAACCCGCTTTTGCATCCCGAATAGAAATAACGCCTCGACCCGCTTGATAGTCATTTTCAGTTGCCAATAAATAGCGGTTATCCGCCGACAATATACCGTGCCCATAGAAATGACGTCCCGGCTCACTATTAACCGTTGCAACCCCTTTTTTACCCAACCCCACCACATAAAGCTCTGTGCCTGGCCTGCGGCTAAAAAATAGCGCCTGCTGCTTATCCGGATTGTAGACAGCCGCGTGTGCGCGCGAAGGTAATGCTGTCTGCTGTAGTATTCGCCCTTTCGCATCGAGCAATACGCCGTAGTGCTTATCGCCAATTGAGGCAGCGCTGAGTAACGCAACCTCTTGGCGGCGATAAAATACTCCCGCACCACCAACAGAAATTAAAGCCCCCGCACCTAAACCCCAACCAATTAATTGCCGGCGATTCATGGATTAGTCTCCATCGGCACCGTTAAAGCCAATATAGATGCCGAGACCGTCCGCAATATCACTAGCGAAATATTCCAATACTTGGTGAGTGGCTTCGGCAATGGAATCTATTTCGACTACGCCGTTCTCCGTTGCAGAAAGAGCGGCCAAGGTGGTGTCGCTACTCCCTGCCGCGGTGTAAAACTGAGAAAGCCGAGATGAAAAATCGACACTCAACGATGCAAGATCGCTACTCACTAATAAATAGTCCAAACCACTGGTGTCACCCATGGTGTAGATTGACGATAAGCTATCAATATTTTGAATAATATTATCACGCGAGACCATGGCAAACGGCGACTCAAGATTATCCGTATTACCTGCCGAAACTTGCCGCAGCTTACTGTCTTCTACCACCTGCAATTGCTCTGTTATACCACCAAACCAACTTTCTAATGAGGTTTGAGCATTCGCCACAGATGAAAAATTATCGCCATAGCTACCCACCCATTCAGAATGAATGGGTGTAACCAACGACACAAGATTTTGGCTGACAGCTTCGATAAACCCACAATAACGAACGTTGTCGGAGGGAACATTAATTAGCTCTAATGCATTTTCCCGAAACAAAACATACTCTAATGCCGGAAAGCCTTGCAGCTCAGCCGCACTCGCCGGAATTGCCTCTGCAATATTTTGTGACCCCAAAATAAGGGAAGCCACCCGCTCACTTAGACTCGCGTCATCAATAGGATAGAACGCAATAAGGTAACGACGATTACTGTCATTCGCGGGGCCAAAATTAATACCCTGCACGCTCTGCCAACTGCGTTGCGCGGCGACCCAACGTTGTTTCACATCATCAAACAAGGTCGCGCTGCTGGAATCGGTACAAAACTCTGATGCGGCAGTATTTAGCGCCGCAACATCGGTATTCAATTGTAAATAATTTTCTCGAATAGAAGCGGTTAAATCTGAAGAGAAATCAGCAAGAGTATAGGCGGTTGTACTAACCGATGAAGCACTACTCGAGGAGCTGCTACTAGTGGCCGTGGTTCCACCACTCCCTCCACTACTACCGCCACAAGCAACGAGCGCTAAACTCGCGCATAACGATAAACTCTTTACCACTATTGATACTGTATTTAAGTGTTTCAAAACTGCGTCCTCTTTTTGGTCGCTATGAATATGTGCTTATAATGTAGTTAAAAATTGAATGAATGCTTTTTTATTCGGCGGCGTTAACTGCAAATAGCGCTGCCTAGCTTTTGCTGCCTCACCACCATGCCAGAGAATTGCCTCTTCGAGCGTTCCTGCACGACCATCATGAAGCAGCTGCACTGGCGTATGCTGAAGCTTGCGCCCCAAACCTCTCAACGGCATGGTTCGCCATTCGCGCGCGGTAGCCTGCCCTACTGTTCTACCATCGCTAAGGCCTTCTCCCATATCGTGCAATAACAAATCACTTCTTATAGCTGCCGCTTCAAAATTACGATGGCAGCCATCACAACCACTACCTACAAACAGCTGGTAACCCGCCATTTTTTTATTTTCTCCACCCGACGAGGCTTTCAGCCAACGAGAAAAATCTTCAACTAACGCTAATTTTTCACGGCTAATTTCAGTATTTTCGTCTTCCGAATTGCCGTTCACCCTTGCCCTGCATTGGGTTTGCACAACGGAACAATTTTGCGCGGGATAGAGCCACGAACTAATACCAACATCTTGAAAAAATGCCGCTGCAATTTGTTGACGTAAATTTGGCTGCTCTGCTTTATGGCCAAAACGGCCTACCGCTAACTTCCCCGTCGCTCGATCTAAAACGCGGTTAGCCTTGCCGGAAAGACCATCGCCATCTCCATCAGCAATATCTTCGTTGGCCACTATAGCCGCTTCACTTAACGCTTCGAGTTCACCCAAACCAAACAAGGACGGCGCCAACCGTAGCGATTGCGGCAAACTTTTACTTATTGCCCCGTGTGACCAGTACGTATAATTAAGCACGGGTTTTTTTAACGAATAGATTTGCCCTGCCAACGGCAGGCTAATGGGCTGCCATTGCACCCCCCACAAAACTTCTGGTGGTATTTGTTTGCCGCCCGTTACGCTATCGATAGACAACGGCTGGAGCTGTTCACCGTATACGCTGCTGTTGTTGCCACCCATTTTGTCGACATGGCCTAGGCGAATAACGGCACCAAAGCCATGCTCGGGTAAATCACCTTGCGCCCCATTGTGATGGCAAGCATCGCAAGAACGCGCATTAAATAATGGCCCTAACCCATCGCGACCTGTCGTTGAGGCGGGAGCGGCTACCCAAGGGCTACGAAACAGTGAAAATCCTGTCCAAAAACGTTGTTGTTCGGCAACGCTTAAACCGTCGATAGGTTTCACCCATTGAGGCGATGCGTACGCAATAACATTAACGCTACACAGTACCGCCCCCCAGACTAAACGCTGCAACAACCCCAACATTAAAGAGAACGCAAATACGCTAATAACTTGTTACGGTCTGCAACAGGCATAGCAATAAAGGCTTGCTGCGAAGCCTGCGCTTCGCCACCGTGCCAAAGAATGGCCTCTTCAATGGTGCGCGCTCGGCCGTCATGTAGAAAACCGGCTTTTGGGTTCACGGTTTGGGTTAAGCCCAGCCCCCATAACGGTGTGGTACGCCATTCGGTGCCGGTGGCCTCGCCGTCTGGACGACCATCCGCCAAACCCTCACAGCGCTTTACCCAAAGACAGCTTTCGCCTTCGGTGCAGTTCTCGCCTTGCAAAGTTTCACGCACAACCGTATTACAGTGTCCTCCCATATCATGAAGGAGTAGATCGGTGTGTGGCCAAATATGCTGCTGGCTAAGCACCTCAATAGGCTCTTCAGATGGAACCAACACCGAAAGCCCCTCAATAACACCCAAAATACTTGGCTGTGCATTGCCCGTTTGATGATGGCGAACGTGGCAACTATTACAGCCGCTCGCATCAAATAAATGTTGACCTGCCGCTACATCGGGCTCCCATAACTGGGCAGCCGCATCATAGCCACGCCGTTCCGGTACCGCCAAAAGCCGTGAATAGAACTCTACAAACGCTAGCTCCAACTCGCTGATATCAACATCTTCTCCGCGTTGGTTTTCAGTGTCAGACGCATGAACACAAGAGAGCTGTACGGCAGTACAGGATTCACTCACATTGAACTGATTGGTTAAACCAATATCACCTAAGTAAGCGCCTGAAGATTGCTGCAACACACTACCCGTTGACGCTTTCCAACCAAAACGGCCTAGCTCTGTTGCTCCGGTCGTATTGTTGGTAATCATGCGAGCACGCCCCGAAATACCATCATTATCCCGATCATCAGGATCGGCCAAGGCCATTACCACAGACGCGGGAATAGCCTCGAGTAACCCCAAACCAATCATCGGTGAAGCCACACGCGGAGACATCAACAAACCCTCCGCAAAACCGCCATAAGCGGGGTTTTTCACATAATAAAGCGGTTTTTGAAGTGCATAGAGGCTGCCATCAGCAAACGTCCCGGCGACAGTCTCATACGAAATAAACGCATAAGCTTCGCCAGTTAAGCTTTGGCCATCTAACGCGCCTTGATAACTCGCTTCAACTAGCTCGCCACTGGGTAATGCCCCAAATGTTTGTAGCTGTGTTCCGTAAATGGGGTCGGGTATTGGATTTCCTTGCGCGTCGTTACCCAAACTTAATCGCACCAGCATGGAAGTAAAAGCCTCATCCGAACTTGCCGGTGGATGGCCTCTGCCATCTTTGACATGACAGCCTTGGCACGTTTGATTATTGAGTAAGGGCCCTTCGCCAGCATGCGCATTACGAAAAAGAAAGTTGCCTTGCTTAAAAACAGCATCGTCGTTAAGGTTTTGCGTAACGCTATCGGGGCTTTGGCTAAACGCATCCTCATCAAACCGGTCAATACTCGCATCGCCACCCGATTTGTATTCATAACGCAGGTATTCCGGCTCCGATGTAGGCGTTGGTTCAAGAGTAGGCGTTGGCTCAAGAGTGGGCGCGAGCGTGGGAGCCAACGTAGGCGCAGTAACGTTTGAAGCACCAGAACCTCCACCACCACAAGCGGCGAACACTATGGAGGTAAAGCAAATTAGAATACGAGCAATTTTCATTTGTTTTCTCATAACGGTAAAAACCGTTACTTTACGCTAAGTGTAAAAACACAAAAAGCCCGAGGCTAAAAGCGTCGGGCTTAAGTGTCAATTTATTGATTTAGACTAAATGTCTTCTTCAGTATCTTGCCTCAAATCTTCTGTTGTTAGGTTCAACACTTGAATAACATCTTCAATTACGGCTGTCTGGGCAGCTAAACCAGCAATCGCAGCCGATATAGCAGCACGTGCAGACGCGGTCTGAATTTGATTATCAAAGGGCAAACCCGCTTGAGCGGTTTGATCAATAACATCCACTTTAATCATGGTGTCTTCTAATGCTGCACGAAGCTGATTTTCTAACTCAATCTCGCCACTTGCGAGCAATAAAGTACCAATACCTGCACCACTGACAACGTCACCATCAACTTGGGTGTATTCCCCATGGAAGCTGTTATCAATACCTTTAGCGTTGAGGTAAATATCACGATGAGTGTTGTCACTAAAACAAGAATGCTCATCCTCTTGAGAATCTTGCAATAACGCGATATTCATGCGCTCACCGGCAAGTTCACCAAAGCCCAACCGACCCATGCTCTCTAGAATCGCAGCAAGGCTCGCATTACCACCGGCAACAAAATCGGCATAGTGGTTGTCAGCAATACTGGGGTTCCAAGCTTCTACGAGCGCCTGTAAATCATCTATAAGCAAATCGCCTGCGGCCAACAAGTAGTCACCGCGTCTCTCACAAATACTGGCATCTGCGCTATCTGCACCACTGGTACAGGAAATACCGGTAACATAATCGGTATAAGGACGCTGCCCCGCTGACGTATCACGTTCACCCGTACCGGCAAGATCTTCATTTAAATCCTGACCCCACAGTAAAAACTCAATGGCGTGATAACCGGTCGTCACGTTGCGTTCGTCGCCACCCAGCTCGAAATTAGCGGTGAGCGTGTCGGCGGTAATGGAAGGAAAAGAATCAACATCGGCAATAATATTAAAACTAATATCTGCAGAAGAGCTGGAGCTTTCTGGACGCGAATCACCATCGACTTGGTTAGCAACATAATCGATAAGGGCTTCGCCTAGCGGCCACGCATTGATACGACCTTCTGGACCATCGCCGTCGCTTCCCATAGAACCGTCACCATTAAGGGCATCGATAGGGCCTTCACGAAAACGGTAAACCTCCGTCTGGCCATAAGGCTCTCGTGCCGCCAGCCAAGCTGTTTTTGCGTCCATCAATGTCTCAGCAGACGGAGCATCCACTAAAGCTTCTAGTTTTTGCTGCAATGCTACAGCGGTAATGAATGAGTCACTGTAACTTGCATACGCAATATTGGCGTTGGTTCGTACAACATCCGCTGTGGTTACAAGCGAAGGTATGCCGTTTGCGCCATCGTTTCCGTCAACGCCATTTACACCATTAGTACCGGCAACGCCGTCTTTGCCGTCGTCTCCACCACAGGCTAGCAACCCAAATGACAGGCTAGCTGCCAACGCAATCTTATAAAAACTCATCAAAGCCCCCAAAAAGCCAGTTATCATAAACAATAACTGCGAATGATATAGGTTATCATTTAGATTGACAACTTAAGAATCATAACCGGAAGTTTGAGCCTAAGAAAGGCGTAGAGGTTAGTGCGTTGCGGTGTGGGGAAAGAGGTGGATAGGTGGGGCGCAGCCAAACGCCCTTACTCTGCTAGATCAGGCGCCAGTATTGAGCTTATGCATTTTTAAACGCACTTTTTTAACGTAATTTTGCGTTTCGGAGTACGGTGGAATTTGATTGCCATAACGCTTAACCGCAGCCTCACCTGCATTATAAGCGGCCAACACCAACTCTAAGTCGTTATCAAACATTACCATCAAGTCACGCAAATACTGCACGCCACCTTCTATATTTTTTATCGCATTTCGGCGATTAAAAACGCCGTAACGGCGTGCCGTAGCAGGCATTAACTGCATGAGACCCATAGCGCCCGCGCGTGATACGGCTTCTGGGTCGAAGTAACTTTCTACATGAATAACCGCTTCGGTAAGAACCGGTGAAACCTGATATCGCTCTGAAATACTCACAATAAACGGGCGATAAATATCACGATGCTTTTCGTAATCATGTGCGCGAATGGGCGTTTGCCAACCTCTCACTGTCTTCACGAGTTTTACATATCCATCGTGCATCGCACGATCGGAATAATGGGTTCGCCCCTGCGGGTCAACATACTTATGCATTTCCACAGAAACGAGCGTTTGAGAATACGTATTAACCGACAAAAGCAGTGCGCCCGCGGCAAAGAATGGCGCCACAAACACGCGGTGGCGAGAAGATATAAGCATGAAAAAAACAACCCCAATCGAGGACAGAACCCAGCGTGAACCAAGCATAGCAGGCAAAACATACAACAGGCGATTTTGTGACGCCCATCACAGCAAGGGGCATAATACAGCATTCTCATTAAGATTCTAGCCGCTATACCCTGCCTGCCAATCACGCGCCTAAAACGCCCTCTATGCTCTATATTTACCTCTTAAGTTAAGCCGCTCACCACCGAAAACATGGGGATCGAATAATGAAAGGAAGCTGTCTGTGCGGTAATGTTCACTACGAAATAACCCCGCCTTTTAAAATGTTTCAATATTGTCATTGCAGCCGTTGCCGAAAATTCACGGGCAGCGCGCACGCCGCAAACATTTTTGTTGCGCCTAGCCAATTTCGTTGGCTGAAAGGCCAATCTTCTATCCAGCGGTTTCAAAAACCCGATGCGAAATACTTTGCTACGTGCTTTTGTACAAGGTGTGGCTCATCTTTACCCTGGCAAGCTCAAGGCGTACCCAATATTGTTGTACCTGCCGGCACGTTGGATGAGGAATTAATGGAACAACCTCAACAGTGCATTTTTTGGGGGTCTCGCCCAGCGTGGTTTGTGGAAACACATAACCTTAAAAAACATAACGCATTACCCCTCAAAACATAAAGTATTACTCGGCGTTTCCTCTAGTTCGCGCATTTTAAAAAAACTCTTCTAAACTCAACGTATCGTCAATTAATTTGACCTTCCTTTAAAGTAGAATCGATGTGAAGCAAACGGACCAAAGCCTTTTAGAGCAAATGCGTATAGGAGAGTTCGAAGTCGAACACAGGAAGCGATTATTCGCTCTTTCCGAGGAAGATATAACCGCATTAAAATCCGTTAGGCCTATTCTTGACGCGAATATCGACATTCTTGTATCGCAGTTTTACGAATCTCAAACCAACATTCCAGAAATATCCCTTCTTATTGGTGACAGCGACACGCTAATGCGATTGCGCATTGCACAACGAAAATATGTTGTCGATTTGTTCAGTGGTTTTTACGATCTTGAGTACGTCAACAATCGATTACGGATTGGCTTGGTACACAAACGTATTGGAGTAGAACCCAAACTATACCTTTCAGCTATATTCACCTTAAAAACACTCCTAAACGATATGTTAAAAAACGCCATATCGGATACGGAGCATTTAACAAAGGTATTGCTCGCCCTCGAAAAAATCCTGCAATTTGACGTTACACTAGTGTTTGATACCTACATACGGAGCCTATTGACGGAGATAGAAATTTCCAAAGAAAAATCTGATCAATACGCTAGAGATTTGGAAGATAAAGTGCGGGAGAGAACAGCACAGTTAGAGCGCCTTTCACGAACAGACCCGTTAACAGGTTTGTTAAACGTACGTCATTTACACGACACGCTCACCGGCACTTTGCGCGCGGCCCAGCGCCGCAATGAACCCATCTGTTTTGTTTACTTTGATATTAATGATTTTAAGCACATTAACGATACTCATGGCCATATGAAAGGCGATGAAATATTGCGTGCCGTAAGTGATACGATTAAGTTAGTCTCACGCTGTGAAGACAGTGCCTTCCGATACGGAGGCGACGAGTTTTGCGTAATTTTACCCAATTGTACTGAAGAGCACGCTAAAACCATTTACTCTACTCGTTTTGCGGAAGAACTTAAGCAGTACCCTGAGAATGTTTCGGTGAGTATCGGTATTATTCAAACAGGGCCCGAAAGTTTTTTAGATGCTGACAACTTAATCCAGCAGGCGGACCATCGAATGTACGTCGAAAAACAAAAAATGAAGTTAACCGTGGTAGGGAAATAGAGCGCAAAGGCCGACCCCCTGCGCTCTATTCATTACTATCAACTTTAGGTTTTAAAACAAATAAACCGCTCCAGAATCTTGCGCTGCATTACTATTTAACACTGCATCCACCCCTACGTGATGGCTATCTTCGCCTTCAGCCCCCACCACAAGAGTGTTGCCCGAGGCATCGATAACAAGAGATTCACCAAAACGGTCTCCGGCTCCAGCGTTCGGTGATTTTACATATTTTACTTGCTGCCATTGCTCTGCCAACTCAAAAGCATACACCGCGCCGGCATCAACAGCAGCGTTATCGCCGTCATGGCTATCGACTTCGGTGTTCCCACTGTCCTCGTTCGGCGCGCCCACCATTAACAATGTTCCCGTTGCGTTTAACGCTAAGGCATCACCAAATTTATCGCCAATATCCGTGTTCGAGGCTTTCACATAGGCTTGTTGCTGCCATGCCATTTCGTTGCCACGCGTAAAGACATACACCGCACCACTGCTTTCAGCCGAAAAATCTGCTTGGTCGCCGTTAAGGCCAACACTACTACTCGATTCGCCCGGCGCACCCAATGCAATTGTATTTCCAAGCGCGCTTATTGAAACGGCCGCACCCAGTAATTGATTTCTGTCGGTATTGGAGGCTTTTAGATATGTATCAAACACCCAATTTGAACCTTGCCGAGCGTACACATAAGCAGCCCCCGCAAACGGCGTATTATTGTCGGTCTGATCAAGGTTGACACCCACGCTGTTGGACGACTCTCCTGGCGCACCGACAACAAGCATATCGCCTGCCGCGCTTAAGGATATTGATGCTCCGTAACGATCCCCACTTTCCCCTTGCGGTGCCCTTAAAGCTGCTTCCACTTGCCAGCTTTCACCGTTAACGGTATACACGTACAAAGCGCCTAACTCATTAGAGTGCTTTGGTGCACCAACGGCAATAGTGCCGCCATAAGCGCTTATGGCAACCGATGAACCAAATAAAGCCTGCGCCGTGGTGTCCGAGGCTTTTAAGTAACTACGCTGCAACCACACATCACCCAAGCGTTGATACACATACGCCGCTCCCGCATGTTCCGCAGAATTATCGCCACCATTTCCACCAACGCCCATCGCAGAACTTGATTCATATGGCGCGCCTACCACCAACACATTGCCATCACCACTTAAACTTAACGCTGTACCAAAGCCATCACCCGCGCCAACATTATTGGCCTTAAGATACGCTTGAAAATACCAATCCATTCCACTCTTTTTATAGACATAAACAGCACCGGAGCCACTGCTGTCATTGCTGCCCCTGTCACCATTAATCTGTGCAGTACTATCTTCACCTGCTGCGCCAACCGCAAGGGTATTGCCATCGGCACTGATTGCGACAACGCCAAGCCCGTCAAAGGCTTCCGTATTATCCGCTTTAATATACCCAACCGCTTGCGCACGCAAACTGGCTACATCTATAGCCTGCGTAAAAAAACAATCGTCGTCTATGCAGGCTTCGAGTTTAAACTGAGCATTGAACCAATCAAATCGGTGTAATGGTATCTCGACTCGCGTGGAGTGAATGGTGCCATCAAAATCTCGACCAACTTGCTCGTATTCAGCATCTCGCTGCAACTGCCCCCACAAACGATAATGTGTGGCAGTGCTGACGCTATTCCAATAGAAGGTCAACCCTTTAAAACTGTGCCGCGCATAGAGCGACAACGAGGCGGTTCGGCCACTAAACGTATCAGCGACCTCCCCAATTGTGAGTGTCGCCGACACTGAGGTGTACAATTCATTTGACGTGAATACACGCACCGTGACATTTTGTCCGTCAACAATGGTGCCGTCTTCACTCGTAAATTCACCTCCATTAATCGAATACTCTCCCCCTTCAATGCTAACGGCGATTTCAACATCAAAACCCGATACTTCAATAATATTAGACTCGGCATACACGCCTAATCCAAGCCCGTACTGGTCGGTGAAATAAAAGGTGTCAGGCGTTGAATCGTCTTCGGATTCACTCTCCGTGTTGTCACTGCCACCACATCCTTGTACCAGAAACACCATAAGTACACTCGCTATCACTCGCCACGCATTCTTCATTCAAACCCCTTTAGTTAATCATTGATGAGATACCGCTTGTCAGCGGTAAGACGCGACTAGTGTGGGAGATGTATTCGATAAGTTGGGTTAAGCCAGCGTAAAGAACCGTTAATTCGCGTTAAGTTCTGTAAAGCATACCTTCGGGAGCAACGGCTCAATTAGTGACGCCATCCCCTCTGCCATTGACCTCTATCAACGGCCCAAATGCACAACCATAATAAAGTGCCGGTAAACAGACCCTCTTCAACAACTGACAATATAGGATTAGAGCAATGAAAAACCGCTGGCTTATCGCGCTATCCGGGGTAGGCATTCACGTGTCTATTGGCTCCGTGTATTCATGGAGTGTCTTTAATTTGCCACTAGCCTCTACATATTCGTGGGAAAACACATGGGCTGGGCAAACTTTTGGGGAAAGCTCCGCTATCGCGATGACGTTCAGCCTTGCCATTTTCTTTCTCGGCATGTCGGCCGCTATCATGGGCCGCTTTGTAGAACGCAGGGGGCCGCGCGTATCAGGTTCGGTTGCCGCCTTATTTTTTGGCTTAGGCATGATTACAGCAGGCATAGGCACATGGGCTGAAAATATTTACCTTTTATGGCTGGGGTATGGCGTACTAGGCGGTATAGGTTTGGGAATTGGTTATATCACGCCGGTATCGACGCTCGTTAAATGGTTCCCAGACCGCCGTGGCTTGGCAACGGGCTTGGCCATTATGGGCTTCGGCTTCGGCTCAACAATCGCCAGCGTAAGCTTCAACAGCATTATTGAAGCAATCAGTATTCCCGCCGCATTTATCATAATGGGAGCCGTTTATTTGGCCGTCATGTTAATGTCCGCATCCTACCTGCAACGCCCTCCCGAAGGCTGGATGCCCGACGGCATGAAAGAAGCCATTAGCGCCGGAAAGAAAACACTCACAGAAGATCTCTCCCAGCAAACCGCTAACGAAGCCGTTAAAACAGGCCCTTTCTGGGGGTTATGGACAATGATGTTCATAAATATCAGCTGCGGTATTGGCGTTATTTATTCAGCTTCACCACTCGCACAAGAAAGTATTGGTTTAACCGCCGCCGAAGCTGCCGCAGTAGTAGGGGCTATGGCGCTGTTTAACGGTTTAGGTCGAATTGGATGGGCATCGTTTTCGGATTATCTCGGTCGAGGCAACACCTATCTCGCGTTCTTTATTCTACAAATCGCACTGTTTTGGGCGCTCCCCAATATTACCAGCGTCGTACTCTTCCAGATCGTGCTGTACACCATTTTGACCTGCTATGGCGGTGGTTTTGCAACGCTTCCCGCATTTATTGGCGATTTATTCGGTACTAAAGAGCTCGGCGCAATACACGGTTATGTACTCACTGCATGGGCGCTTGCCGGTATTGTTGGCCCACAGCTTACCGCACAATTACACACCATGACCGGCAGTTACGAAACAACGCTCTACATTTTTGCGGGTGCGTTTGTTGTTGCCTTAGCCGTCTCCCTTTTAATGAAAGCGTATATTGCGCGAGCAACCGGCTCGGCACAACCAAAACACTCGCCGCTGGCCAACCAGCCTACCGGCTAACATTCTCTACACTCTAAAAAAGGCGTCTATTACAGACGCCTTTTTTAGCTGTCCACGCTTAAATACCTACCGACCTTGACCTCGACCTCGACCTCACTCTCACGCCCCTTCACCCGCGCAATAACCAGCGCTCATCCGGCCAACTCAGCACCGTGTGCTATGCTAAACCTACAGCTCTAAAAGAGGGCTCCAGCGACCGCCGTTCCAAGCTAGCAGCCACATTCTATGAGACCATTCCGCCCCAACAGCTTTCGTTTAGCGGCCTTTATCCTAACTTTGGTGGTATTGTTTGGGCACAGCTATTTACCCCAACGCATGCTGCAGATACACCCCAACACCAACAACATTATTGAAACCTACACAGATTCACCCGCTGGCGGGAAAAGCGTTATTGAGTGGCTGGATAAAAGCAACTTCCGCTGGAAATGCACCATCACACAAAGTGATACCTATCCCGTTTGCGGGCTTTCGATTATCTTTTCCCAAAAGCCCTACAAAAGCGTAGATTTCTCACGTTATTCCTCGGTATTTTACCGTATTGAATATGAAGGCAGCGCGTCAAAACTTCGTTTCTTCCTGCGTAATTATAATGCTGCCTACGCAACCAGAGTGGAGCTAGAACCCGCTAAATTTCAGTCCGTTGCAGTACGCACCACCGACTTTGACTCCAGCTTAAAACTCGACATTGCAGAGTTTTCTGTGGCCGACTGGTGGAAAGATGAATTTGATATTCCGCGAGAACTGTCACGGCCAGAATCAAATGCCATTGTCGCCTTTGGTATAGATCAAGCCTCGCCTATAGCGTATGGCGAACATACTTATCAACTCAAGTCAGTAGAGCTGATTGGAGAATGGATTTCCCGAGAAACACTTTATCTTGCGATTATTGTTAGCTGGACAATTCTACTGGGGTGGGAAACAAAAACACGACTCGTGTATTGGTACCAATACGTGAAGCGCTCTTCTATCAATTTAGACGAAGCCCGAGCCGAATCTGAAAAATATAAAGAGTTGATGAACACCGACTCACTCACAGGCGTTCTGAATCGTAATGGCTTGATACAAATGCTAAGCCAACTTAACAACAGCCCTAAAAACCTTTCGGATTACAGTGTGCTTGTCGCCGATATTGATTTTTTTAAGCAAGTAAATGATCTTCATGGCCATGTGATTGGTGATGCCGTTTTAACACAATTCACCACGCTTTTATCAGACAATATCAGAGCCGATGATGTAGTTGTACGGTGGGGAGGAGAAGAATTCGTTCTACTCCTTCAAACCTCCGTTGTGGAAGAGGCGAAAAGTGCAGCAGAAGTGATTCGCCGAAAAATTGCGCAACACGAATTTATGGGCAATGGCCCGTTACACATTACTGTCAGTATTGGCGTTAGCTTTCCTGCACCACACGAAGACTTCGAAGCGGCCTTTATTCGTGCAGACAAAGCGCTATACACCGCCAAAATTAAAGGTCGTAATCAAGTCATTCTCCATCAATAACACCATGCCTCTAAGGTACCCCGCAAGCAACACGTTAACCAATCTGCCGCATTAGACATAGAGACTATGGCACTCGCAATCACTTAACATTCCGCCAAAATTTGCCATACTCCTTGTAGATTCGTATCATTCAACTTCTTTTAGTCATAGAGACCATAACAAATGAAAGCTTTTCTTCTCATCGTCTCAAGCCTATTGCTCTTTATTACTGGCTGCTCAGAAAACAACCAAACCGCTTCGGGCGCGCCGCCAGCGTATACAAACACTTCGCTACCCGTGAACGAACGTGTTAACGACTTGGTGTCGCGCATGACGCTGTCCGAGAAAATAGGGCAGCTTTATAACGATGCTCCTGCAATTAAACGCTTAAACGTTCCTGCTTACGACTGGTGGAATGAAGCCTTACACGGCGTTGCCCGCGCAGGTAAAGCGACCGTGTTCCCGCAAGCAATAGGCCTTGCCGCCAGTTTTGATGAACAGCTTATAGGGGCGGTTGCGACCGCTATATCCGATGAGGCTCGCGCCAAGCATCATTACTTTGCTGCAAACGATATACAAGCGCGTTACACCGGCCTCACGTTTTGGTCCCCAAACGTGAACATTTTTCGAGATCCCCGATGGGGACGCGGCCAAGAAACCTACGGTGAAGACCCTTACCTCACCTCTGCGCTCGCCATTCAATTTATTCAAGGGCTACAAGGTGACGACCCCCGTTACCTAAAATCCGCCGCTATGGCAAAACACTTCGCCGTACACAGCGGGCCCGAAAAATCGCGGCACTCCGACAATTACCACTCCACCGCAAAAGACCTTCATGAAACTTACTTACCCGCGTTTAAAGCGGCCGTACAAGACGCCAATGTGGAATCTATCATGTGTGCCTACAACCGGGTCAACGATCTACCCGCTTGTGGCAGCGACCCCTTGTTAAAAGAAATTCTACGCGGCGACTGGGGGTTTGAAGGCCATGTTGTCTCGGATTGTGGTGCTCTCGCTGACTTTTATGGCCCCAATGATCATGCACTCGTCTGGGCCCCCGCCGAAGCCGCTGCGTGGGCACTAAAAAGTGGTACCGATCTTAACTGTGGAACAGGTCGTTTAAGCACCTTTGCTAATCTTAATTTTGCCCTTCAAAAAGATATGGTTAGCATCAATGATATTGATACCGCCGTAAAACGACTCTTCACTACTCGTTTCAAACTAGGTTTTTTCGACCCCGCCGAACATGTGTCTTACACACAAATCCCCAAAGAGGTTATAGGCTCGGATAAACATCAAGCGCTTACATTAAAAGCCGCCGAGCAATCGCTGGTGCTACTAAAAAATGATGGTGTGCTGCCACTTAAAGAAGGCACGCGTATCGCGGTGATTGGCCCCAACGCCACTAACCCATCAATATTGGTCGGCAACTACCATGGCACCCCCATTCAACCCGTACTGCCTTTAGACGGCATTCGCGCTCGCGCCGGCGATGACCTCGTCTACTACGCACCAGGCTCGCCGCTCATTGCCGACCAATATGGCCATTACCGCGTGATCTCCGCCAAACACTTATTTCATTACGACTCCAATAATGCTTTAACACCAGGCCTTAAAGCCCACTACTACAAAGCCGATTTACAAAAAGGAAAGCTTCCCAACAGCGCGCAGGTCGACCAAATTGCCGCGCGTGTCGGCGAGCCGGTTATTAGCCGTATTGATGACAAAATTGATTTTTATTGGGAGCGCTCACCGGTCGACAATCAGGTTCGTGGTGAATTCGGCATCACCTGGGACGGTATTTTGGTGCCCCAAAAATCGGGCGTTTACCTCTTTAAAACCGATTCAAATGCCACACTCCAAATTGCCGGTGAAACCATTACAGGCCCGATAGAGCTCTCAGCAGGCGAACGCTACACACTACATTTGCATCGCACTTATTTGCGTACAACATGGGGAAATCCCGTAGAACCGTCACTCCAGCTTAGCTGGGTAAACAGCTCTGAAAGCTACACCGCAGACGCGGTAACCGCCGCTCAGAAAGCCGACGTGATTATTTTTGCCGGCGGAATTTCCGCCGAACTTGAAGGCGAAGAAATGGACGTGGAGCTCGAAGGTTTCGACCATGGCGATCGTACAGACTTACGTTTGCCCACCGAGCAACGACAGCTACTCAAGATACTGCACGCACTCGGCAAACCGATTGTGATGGTTAATTTTAGCGGAAGTGCCGTTGCGCTTAACTGGGAAGATAAAAACCTTAATGCCATTGTTCAGGCGTTTTATCCTGGAGAAGGTACCGGCACAGCATTAGCGCGCTTACTCTGGGGAGATTTCAACCCCAGTGGCCGATTACCCGTAACCTTTTATCGCAGCGTAAAGGATTTACCAGACTTCAAAGACTACTCCTTTGCTAACCGTACTTACCGCTATTTTGACGGCGATGTTCTATACCCGTTTGGTCACGGGCTGAGCTATACCCCTTTTAGCTATAGCGACCTAAATACACCAAACACACTAAAAAGTGGCAATGACCTCTCCCTTGATGTGAGTATCACGAACAACGGGGCCATGAGTGGTGGCGAAATAGCGCAACTCTATATCGCCATGCCTGACGCGCCAGTCAAAACCCCCATTCAAGAACTGAAAGGCTTTCGCTATGTCAGCATTACGGCAGGAGAAACCACTCAAGTCGCCTTTACCTTAACCGCCAAACAACTTCAGTTCGTAGACAACGATGGTAATTTCCGCCCCTATAAAGGCCGCCTAGAATTGAGCGTGGGCTCTGGCCAACCGAATTACGCAACAAACGAAAGCATTCTAAAAACCAGCATTCAAATCGACTGAACACAAAAAAACAAGCGATTAAAATTGAATGATTAGATCTAGATAAGTGAGAGATAAGATGATGTTCACCTCCTATATGCGCACCGCTGTAGCGATTGTGTTATTGGCACTAGTCGCCAATAACACAATCGCGCAATTTCATTTCAACGACGAAGATGGCTATCGCCTTTGGCTAAAATACGACGCCCTTAGTGATACTCCTATCGCCAACACTTATGCCAAAAAAATCACCACGGTTAATGTAACAATGCCCTCAGCCACAGGCACGGTTATTCAGCAGGAGCTACGCTATGCTCTTGGCGCCATGCTTCCTGGCACGCTTCATTTTAGGGACAGCATTAACGACAACCAGCTACTTATCGGCACCCCGGCATCATCCTCTGCCATTAAAAAATCACTGTCCAAAAAAGACCTAAAACACGTTGGTGATGAAGGTTTTATCATTCGCAGCCAAACTGTCGCAGGGAAAAATGTAACTCTCATTGCGGCAAACAGTGACATAGGCGCCCTTTACGGCACCTTTCATTTTTTGCGCTTACTACAAACCCATCAGTCCATCGCTCGTCTCGATATAAGCGAATCGCCCAAAGTTGATGTTCGCATGCTTAACCATTGGGACAACTTGTCTCGATACGCCGAACGCGGTTACGCAGGCCAATCCATTTGGAACTGGCATAAGCTCCCCGACTATCTCGACCAACGCTACTATGACTATGCTCGCGCTAATGCATCTATCGGCCTTAACGGCGTGTCGCTAAATAATGTCAACGCCACGCCCGAGATACTGACACCACAATACCTCGAGAAAGTTGCGGCGCTTGCCGACCTATTCCGGCCGTACGGCATTAAAGTTTATCTATCCATTAACTTTAGCTCGCCCCATATTATTGGTGGTTTAGATAACTCCGACCCCGCCAACCCCAAAGTGGGACAATGGTGGAAAAACAAAGCGAACGAAATATACCAACGCATCCCCAATTTTGGTGGATTTCTCGTAAAAGCAAATTCAGAAGGGGAGCCAGGCCCAGGAGACTATGGCCGCTCTCATGACATGGGGGCTAACATGCTAGCCGATGCGCTCGCGCCGCACGGCGGTATTGTAATGTGGCGAGCCTTCGTTTACGCCCATGAAAGTGGTGAAGAGCGATCCAAACAGGCCTACTCTGAATTCAAACCACTGGACGGAAAGTTTCGCGATAACGTTCTTATCCAAGTTAAAAACGGCCCTATCGATTTTCAACCTCGCGAACCCTTCAGCCCGCTTTTTGGCGCAACGCCCAAAACCCCCATGATGATGGAGTTTCAAGTTACGCAAGAATATTTAGGGTTTAGTACCCACCTTGTGTACCTCGGCACGCTCTACGAAGAAGTCCTTAAAACCGACACATGGGCGAAAGGACAAGGCTCAACGGTAGGCCGAGTCGTGGATGGTTCATTATTCAACAACAGTATTTCCGGTATGGCGGGCGTGTCTAATATTGGCGCCGACCGCAACTGGACCGGCCATATCATGCTTCAATCTAACTGGTATGTGTTTGGTCGCATGGCATGGGATCACGAACTCACCGCACAAGCCGTTGCAGAAGAATGGGCCCGCATGACGCTTTCAAATGACTGGGAAGTGGTCAATACAGTTACCCAAATCATGATGAATTCACGCGAAATTGCGGTGAACTACATGACCCCTCTCGGCCTCGCCCACATGATGGGCACTGGCCACCATTACGGCCCAGCGCCTTGGGTTAGCGAATTGGGTCGTCCAGAATGGAACCCTGTGTATTATCACCGCGCCGACAAAAACGGTATTGGTGTAAACCGCACACCCACAGGCGAAAGCGCTATCGAACAGTACCACGAGCCTGTGCGTAAACTTTATTCCTCTACTGAAACAATTCCCGAAGAGTTTTTATTGTGGTTCCACCACGTACCTTGGGACCACACCATGCGCTCGGGTCGTCCACTGTGGGACGAATTGGTTCACCATTATTACCAAGGTGCAGAAGATGCCGCAAAAATGAAAACCACATGGGATGGTCTTGAAGGCAAAATAGACCCATACCAGTTTAAACAAGTACAAATGGCGCTGGGTATTCAAGCCAAAGAAGCCGATTGGTGGAGAAATGCGTGCGTTCTATACTTCCAAACATTTTCCGACATGCCCATTCCCGAAGGGTTAAAAGCACCGAAAGGAACACTCGAAGACTATAAAGCCATGCGTTTTCCGTTTGCACCGGGAAATACGGAACCTAGACGGCATTAAACGACTTTGTACTTAAAAAAATAAACCCCTCTCGCAAACAACCTAATCGTTTGCGAGAGGGGTTTTCTTTTTACGCTCAAGCATACGCCGCAGCCGAAGAACACACCCCTTTACACCAAGCCCGCCCAAATAATCCAGCATACGCTTTTAGTTTTTTTCCGCTTCCGGCGCTAGCACCATAATGCTGATTAAAGTGTCGGACGTGATCAATCCACTTGTCGGGGTTAATCCCTAATTGCGGTATTAAAGGGGGGACATCGGCCTTTATAAAGCCGCGTTTACCGTCACATATTAATCGGCCTGTTGCATCAACCAATTCAAAATAATCTTCGCGCGTAAACGGTAAAGCCGTATGAATAACGGTATGGGAAGAGCCACTAAAAGGCATAAGCGGTGCTTCTGATTGTTTATCTAAAACCAACTCGGCTTTTAATTCTCGCTGCTGCTTAACACGCTCAACCACGGTATGTTCAACACTTGATTGTGTGTGTTTATACTTTGCGTAATCAAAAATACGCTGGTGTATAGAGGTGAAATCACTACTGGCAAGATCGGGCTCCATAGCTGCACGTATAGGGTTTAAATCGACATAGGCCATACAACTGAGTAACGCCGCTTCATCCAACAAGGCTTGGCTTTTAAAACGCCCTTCCCAAAAACGGCCTTTGCAATTTTCTTCTTCGTTTGCCATACGGGCAATGGTTTCATTTACGCCACGCATAAACCAACTAATACAACTTAAGCGTGTGCGCCACATTTTAATAATTTCGTTAACCTTTTCAAGCACCGCCACATCAAGGCTTTCGGGGTTTTCTAGCCAACGATCCACTGCTTACGGTGATCGAAATTTTCACCCGTCGAATAATCATCACCACACAAAAATGCACGCCGAACGCAGCGCACATAACAGTGATAAAACGGTGTGGCCTCAAGGGAGACCTGTTCAATTCTGGCTTGGGTCATGGTTTTGCCTTTTGGACGAAAGGGGAAGAGATGTCAAGTTTATGGATGTCCTTTATTGTTTCACTTGCACTTGTACTATTGGCGAAACACGGTTTCTCGGACACGGTTTCTCGGACACCCACACCACCGCTTGATCCAAGAAAAACAACACTGTATATTAAAGGGTCTTCCCCTATTCAGGTGGCTTTCTAGCCTTTCCTAATAAACTCCCCTAGAATCCCAGCCTTTTATTTCTTGGTTTTCAGTGATGGACGAGCTTTCTCTTTACGAAAAAATATTATCAATCTCTTCTCCTTGGTTTGTCGAATCAGTTCAGCTAGATGAGCGTGACAACACCGTTCACGTCCACGTTGAATACGATTGCGACAAACATTTAACCTGCCCTTTGTGTGAATCCAGATGTAGTCGCCATGACACCAGAACAAGAACATGGCGCCATCTCGATAGCTGTCAATTTCGCACTCTCGTTCACGCGAATATCCCTCGCTCTAAATGTCGCACGCACGGTGTATTGCAAGCTGATATCCCCTGGGCTGATAAGCGATCAAGTTTCACCTTGATGTTTGAGGCTTATGTAATCTCCTGGCTTCAAGAGGCGAGTATTAATGCCGTCAGTAAGAAGCTGGCGCTTAGCTGGAATGCTGCCGATGGAATAATGAAGCGGGCTGTAGAGCGAGGCCTAAAAAGACGGTCTCATCTACATATTCAAAACCTAGCTGTCGATGAGGTCTGCAGCAAAAAGGGACATGAATATGTGACCATTGTTTCTAATGATCATGGGCATGTAATAGATGTCCAAGAAGATCGCAAAAAATCGAGTTTAAACGCATTTTTTACAGGATTAAGTGACAAGCAAATCCAATCAGTTGAAACGATTAGTATGGATATGAGTCCGTCCTATATTTATGCCACCAAAGAGTATATTCCTCACTGGGAAAGAGCGATATGTTTTGATAGGTTCCATGTTGCGATGGACTTAAATAAGGCTCTAAATAGTGTTCGTAAAAGTGAAGCCAATATGGTCGCGCAACAACACAAGCTAGAGCTCCATAGATCGAAATTTGCATGGCTGAGATCACGTGAAAATCTAAAGGATATTCATTCTGTACAGATTTCAACATTAAGCGTTGTAGCAAAGAAGACTGCACGCGCATGGGCGATAAAGGAGTATGCCATGGAGCTCTGGAATTATGATGATCGTATATGGGCTGAAGAAGCTTGGAAGCAATGGTACAGCTGGGCGATAAGAAGCCGCCTCAATCCTATAAAATCGGTAGCTAAAAGCATAAAGAAGAATCTATGGGGGATAATAAACGCCATCGTAAATAAAAAGAATAATGCTGGTGCAGAAAGTATAAATAGCAGAATAAAAATGCTAAAAGTAAAAGCGAAAGGTTTTAGGAATAAGGCCCGTTTTAAGGCTGCAATTTTATTTCATCTCGGCGGGCTGGACCTGATGCCAGAAATCTAGCCACCCGAATAGGGGAAGGCCCATATTAAAACAGCAAAAGTTAACTCAAGGAATGAGCCATGCCCCGCCCAAGGAAGCAACAAATCTCACTAGATGCCACACCCTACTATCACTGCACATCTCGCTGTGTGCGCCGCGCGTTTCTTTGCGGCCTAGATGCGTTAACCGGTAACGACTACGAACACCGCCGACAGTGGGTTGAAGACCGTATTGTATTCCTGGGGGAAGTGTTTTGCATTGACATCTGTGCTTACGCCGTAATGAGTAATCACCACCATCTGGTATTGCATATTAATGCCGCAGAGGCTCACACGTTAAGCGATTTAGAGGTGGCCAAACGCTGGCACACCCTTTACAAAGGTACCCCCTTAACGCAAGCGTTTGTAAAAGGTGGGCCGTTAGATGACGCCCAGCGGCAGGCCGTGAAAGAAAAGCTGGACCAATGGCGCTTGGAACTCGCCAGCATAAGTCGTTTCATGTGGGCTTTAAACGAACCCATTGCCCGCAGGGCAAATGCAGAAGACCACTGCACAGGTCGCTTTTGGGAAAGCCGGTTTAAATCACAGGCGTTACTGGATGAAAAAGCACTCGCCGCTTGCATGGCTTATGTCGATTTAAATCCTGTTCGAGCCAAAATGGCGACAACCCCAGAAAGCTCGGAACATAACTCTATAAAACGGCGTATTGAGGCCCTTAAAGTGGCTCACACTCACCCCTCAACCCAACCTTTAAAACTGGCTGAATTTGTAGGCAACCCAAGAGAACCCATGCCCCAAGGCTTACCCTTTCACCTGAAGGATTACATTCAGCTCGTGGACATAACAGGCAGAGCGATTCGAGAAAACAAACGTGGTTTTATCGACAACAACTTGCCACCCATTCTAGAGCGATTGAATATAACCAGCCGCGAATGGCTCACACTCACCACCCAATTCGAATCCACATTCAAAAGCTTAGTCGGCTGCAAAGCAAAACTCATGCTCGCTGCCAAAGTTCTAGGATTGAAAAGAAGACCGGCCTTCGCGAATTGCGAAGCCATTTTCCACTAACACCCCATCCTGCAATAAACCCTACCTTTCTCGAACCTAGAGAGCGGCTAGACTCGTCTGAAATTCAGAAAAATCAAATATTTCACGCCAAAAACAAACAGTAATGAAATAGCGCCTATGGCGTGATGGGTTTAATAAAAACCACAACTAAACTGATTGTTTTTCACTTAACGTGGCTGTCCGATTATTTGGGTTATCTTCAAACTCATATCACCGCCACTTAACGTGGCTGTCCGATTATTTGGGTTATCTTCAAACTCATATCACCGCCACTTAACGTGGCTGTCCGATTATTTGGGTTATCTTCAAACTCATATCACCGCCACTTAACGTGGCTGTCCGATTATTTGGTAATTCAACAAGCGTCTTAGCGACTAAGGAGAAAACAAAAAGCCCCAGTCATTGACTAGGGCTTGGGGTGGAAGGCTCGGTTATTTCTTTAAAACAAAACCCTAACCACCTCGGCTTCATTAAGTATATATAAATTTTTCCCTACGCTTTCAGTCGAGCGTATAAACTCCATCAAAGCCTCTCCTTCACCAGAGTCTCTCTTCACAAACTCCAGCGTTCTGCTAATGCTACATTTTTTTATAATGCCATTAGCCACAGTAACCAAATGATCCTTCGAGTATTTAGAGCTACTTAATTCAATATATCCAACCAAAAATGGGTGGCTCTGCAGTGTCCTATCAAAATCCAAAAACACAGCTTCTATACCTACTTTTTTCGGCAAACTAATCAACCGTTCTCTCACATCGACTTCACATGTCTGTAGAACGGGAACTCTCACAACAACATCTTTAGTTGCGCATGCAGCTGAAGAAAAAACAACTGCAAATAAAGTCAATATGTGAAATTTAATGTTATTATTTTTCATAAATATGTCTCTCAATTGCTATCGCTGATCAAAAGGCACGCTGTCAGAGCGTACGACAACACCAACATCATCGACTGAAAATACTCTTTCACTATAAGTATTTACATATTCCGTACCACTCCTACAACAGATCGTCTCAATAGTCCTAACAAAGCTTCCATCCGCAGTAGTTAAATTAACATTTAATTCATATGACGCATGATACTCAGTGCTTGTAGTCGTCAACTCCATGACATCAGTATATTTAATATAAGCGGCATCATTGGCAATGACTGAGCCTGCGTCTACCAAATAAGATAACGGCGATAATTTTTTAACTATTTTTCCCGCAGTCAGAAGGGTAGGAGCCCCTTCATTTATCAATCGTCCATATCTAACTCGCTCCGCGTACTCAGTCTCAGTACGTTTATTTCCAGTGGGATCACCTAAAGATCGTCTTGTAGTAACAAGCTGTCTCTTATGTGCAGGAGGCTACTTAAGGTTAACAAGTACATCGGGGTTAGATTTAGCCATGAAAGCAGACAAACCCAAAAAACAATAGCTTGGATAGAGTCCAAAATTTAAGGAACCTCCCCCCTTTTTGTATACCATAATTCGGTAATCACTATTTGCTTTGCCAAAACTTAGGGTATTGATATTTTTGTATGGAAGCACAGTATTAACAAAACCATCGCCAACCCTAACTCCATCGCCACCAAATGAAAATTCTTTTTCACTGCGCAATCTGAGAGAAGACAAAATACCGGATGTGTTTTCTCTGGTTAAAACATAATAGTTTTCTGTTCCATTACACTGAATTTCTGAGTAATTAGAGTCGCGGTATTCGTGAGTCAACAAAATAGCCGGAGTAACAAGTAGTAATACCGCAAAAATAATTATTATTGTTTTAAGTTTCACTGTTTTATGCCCTGTAACTTAGATGCGATTTCATCTGGGCTAAACTGGCCATGACTACCACGTACATCAATCACTCCACCATAATTCAATGAATTAAATACAGAGCCACTTAACGTGGCTGTCCGATTATTTGACGTGGCTGTCCGATTATTTCGTCGCGCCTATGGCGTGATGGGTTTAATAAAAACCACAACTAAACTGATTTTTTTTCACTTAACGTGGCTGTCCGATTATTTCGTTCCCACCACTTAACGTGGCTGTCCGATTATTTCTTCGGTCCGATTATTTAGGTTGCTGGCAGGCCGTGAAAGAAAAGCTGGACCAATGGCGCTTGGAACTCGCCAACATAAGTCGTTTCATGTGGGCTTTAAACGAACCCATTGCCCGCAGGGCAAATGCAGAAGACCACTGCACAGGTCGCTTTTGGGAAAGCCGGTTTAAATCACAGGCGTTACTGGATGAAAAAGCACTCGCCGCTTGCATGGCTTATGTCGATTTAAATCCTGTTCGAGCCAAAATGGCGACAACCCCAGAAAGCTCGGAACATACCTCTATAAAACGGCGTATTGAGGCCCTTAAAGCGGCTAACACTCAACCTTTAAAACTGGCTGAATTTGTAGGCAACCCAAGAGAACCCATGCCCCAAGGCTTACCCTTTCACCTGAAGGATTACATTCAGCTCGTGGACATAACAGGCAGAGCGATTCGAGAAAACAAACGTGGTTTTATCGACAACAACTTGCCACCCATTCTAGAGCGATTGAATATAACCAGCCGCGAATGGCTCACACTCACCACCCAATTCGAATCCACATTCAAAAGCTTAGTCGGCTGCAAAGCAAAACTCATGCTCGCTGCCAAAGTTCTAGGATTGAAAAGAAGACCGGCCTTCGCGAATTGCGAAGCCATTTTCCACTAACACCCCATCCGGCAATAAACCCTACCTTTCTCGAACCTAGAGAGCGGCTAGACTCGTCTGAAATTCAGAAAAATCAAATATTTCACGCCAAAAACAAACAGTAATGAAATAGCGCCTATGGCGTGATGGGTTTAATAAAAACCACAACTAAACTGATTGTTTTTCACTTAACGTGGCTGTCCGATTATTTGGTGCTGCTCGCCTTCGGTCAGGTAACGCCACTCACCGCTGACAGTCCCCTTTTGTGCAGAAGAAAGTTAGTGGTTAAGTCCAAGCTGCTGAACAATACTCTTAGAAAGAAAATCATTTCTATCAACAATCTTCAAGTACTTATTATCATCAAACACAACCACAATCGGACGAGAATTCGGGATATAGTGAGTCCAAACATGAAAGCCATCACCCAGAGTTAATTTATCAATTTTCATTTTAAACCCTCCTTTCTCATCCCTGCACAGCATACAATCCTCAACCTTCCCAGCATCTATAGATCCGTATAAAAACTGTCCACCTTTAAAATCACAATTAAAATATGACTCTAATCCAGTGGAATGGGTCACTAACGAAACCCCTTCTCGACCTTTCCTCATGCGAACCATGAAGCGGTTTGGTAGATAAATTGTTTTATCCCAAATACTTAATGGAATTAACTTTTCTAAATCCTCAGGTCCAATGTTTTTAAGGCGAACATTCTCTTCTTTAAACAAAGTATCAGATTCACAAGTATCAGAAAATGCTGCACTAGAAAATGCAAACATCAGTAACGTAGTCAATATTGTCATTGTTTTCATAACAACTAACCTATACAAAATTAAAATGGATCTCTGGCAAGCCATTGATCGCCATAGAATTGCAATACAGTCATATTCTTTGTAGATGCTCCATCACTTAAACCTTTCGCGGCACCTGCCAATCCTCCCGCCCGCTTTAACCAATTGTCTGCTTTAAACGCTCGATAAACTTTTAGATTAAGAGGGGCATACTCTTTGATAGCTTCAACGCTAGCATCACCGCCCATTAGCCCCATTAAAGATTTGCTATCAACATATGAATCACCCATAACTTTTATGTAGGCTTCCATATATGGTGCTGGCATAGAAGCCATTTCAGGAAACATATTTTTTAAAATTGCTATCCCCTCAGGAGAACTCAACAAGTCCGCAGCAAGAGCCATAGAGTTTTGGATATCAACACCATCTGCCCCAATACTCTTTATAAATTCCATTCGCTCAGACCGAGAAAGTAAGGGGGTATCCTTATGTGCAACCTCACCCTCCACAACCTCCAACGCCGACTTCAGCGTCGGATCTTCTACCAAATTTCCACTTGGCCCATTATCCGAAGCCAATAAGGGCTCGCCCTGTTCGTTAAAATACCCCGTAACGTTTCTACCAAACCTCCCCCCAGAAGCATCAACCACCGCATCGGCCCAGCCCTGGTCCACTTCACCAGTAGCCGAATCAACAAATGAATCAGACAAAAAGAAGGTTTGTGGAGAACCATCGTCATAAGTCAGGGTGACATCATACCCGCTTGAAGATTCGCTATACACGTCATATATCGGCATCGCCCGTTGCATATCCGGTGGCACACGACACCCCATATATCCACTCGGGTCGGTCATGTTTAGCGGATTGTTCCACACATACGAATAACGGTTCAAGCTGCCCAGTACTTCTGGCGCCTGTATGATCGGGTCGGCCTGAACAAACCTTGCCAGGTGGCTGTCGTAGATGCGCCCGTTCATGTGAATAATGTCGGCGCCATCAATCATTTCATGCCCAGTAAACCCGCGGGAGGTGATGGGCTTGGCGGCCTTGGCAAAACTGTTCAGTCCCCCTTCTTCTAACGCTGCCCAGTCGCTTGCATTTCTGCGCTAAAGTTTCTCGGACACCCACACCACCGCTTGATCCAAGAAAAACAACGCTGTATATTAAAACAGCAAAAGTTAACTCAAGGAATGAGCCATGCCCCGCCCAAGGAAGCAACAAATCTCACTAGATGCCACACCCTACTATCACTGCACATCTCGCTGTGTGCGCCGCGCGTTTCTTTGCGGCCTAGATGCGTTAACCGGTAACGACTACGAACACCGCCGACAGTGGGTTGAAGACCGTATTGTATTCCTGGGGGAAGTGTTTTGCATTGACATCTGTGCTTACGCCGTAATGAGTAATCACCACCATCTGGTATTGCATATTAATGCCGCAGAGGCTCACACGTTAAGCGATTTAGAGGTAGCCAAACGCTGGCACACCCTTTACAAAGGTACCCCCTTAACGCAAGCGTTTGTAAAAGGTGGGCCGTTAGATGACGCCCAGCGGCAGGCCGTGAAAGAAAAGCTGGACCAATGGCGCTTGGAACTCGCCAGCATAAGTCGTTTCATGTGGGCTTTAAACGAACCCATTGCCCGCAGGGCAAATGCAGAAGACCACTGCACAGGTCGTTTTTGGGAAAGCCGGTTTAAATCACAGGCGTTACTGGATGAAAAAGCACTCGCCGCTTGCATGGCTTATGTCGATTTAAATCCTGTTCGAGCCAAAATGGCGACAACCCCAGAAAGCTCGGAACATACCTCTATAAAACGGCGTATTGAGGCCCTTAAAGCGGCTAACACTCAACCTTTAAAACTGGCTAAATTTGTAGGCAACCCAAGAGAACCCATGCCCCAAGGCTTACCCTTTCACCTGAAGGATTACATTCAGCTCGTGGACATAACAGGCAGAGCGATTCGAGAAAACAAACGTGGTTTTATCGACAACAACTTGCCACCCATTCTAGAGCGATTGAATATAACCAGCCGCGAATGGCTCACACTCACCACCCAATTCGAATCCACATTCAAAAGCTTAGTCGGCTGCAAAGCAAAACTCATGCTCGCTGCCAAAGTTCTAGGATTGAAAAGAAGACCGGCCTTCGCGAATTGCGAAGCCATTTTCCACTAACACCCCATCCGGCAATAAACCCTACCTTTCTCGAACCTAGAGAGCGGCTAGACTCGTCTGAAATTCAGAAAAATCAAATATTTCACGCCAAAAACAAACAGTAATGAAATAGCGCCTATGGCGTGATGGGTTTAATAAAAACCACAACTAAACTGATTGTTTTTCACTTAACGTGGCTGTCCGATTATTTGGTTTTATCGACAACAACTTGCCACCCATTCTAGAGCGATTGAATATAACCAGCCGCGAATGGCTCACACTCACCACCCAATTCGAATCCACATTCAAAAGCTTAGTCGGCTGCAAAGCAAAACTCATGCTCGCTGCCAAAGTTCTAGGATTGAAAAGAAGACCGGCCTTCGCGAATTGCGAAGCCATTTTCCACTAACACCCCATCCGGCAATAAACCCTACCTTTCTCGAACCTAGAGAGCGGCTAGACTCGTCTGAAATTCAGAAAAATCAAATATTTCACGCCAAAAACAAACAGTAATGAAATAGCGCCTATGGCGTGATGGGTTTAATAAAAACCACAACTAAACTGATTGTTTTTCACTTAACGTGGCTGTCCGATTATTTGGTGATGAAATAGCGCCTATGGCGTGATGGGTTTAATAAAAACCACAACTAAACTGATTGTTTTTCACTTAACGTGGCTGTCCGATTATTTGGTGCTGCTGCAAGCTCAACAGGGTTACTTTCGGCGAGGTGCTCATAAAAGCCTTCTAAATCTTTGAACTCGCCGTAAAGGGAGGTCTCCTTATGTGCACAAAGTTGTCCTTTACTATTATTGTTGTCTCAGGTGTGGCTATCTGGTAATTCCAACTTATGCTTTACATCACAATCCGGTAATTTTTCACGTAGTTGCTTTATTCGCTGCAATTCCTTATAAATCCACTCTTTTCGGTCCTTTGTTGTTTCTAAACGAACACTGTCTTTCTCCATTGTTTGGACAAAATCGTTTACGTATTTCGCACACGCGTCAGGCAATGAAAACGATGGAGAAGAATACAAAATAAAAACAGTAAAAAAATAGATCACGAAAATTTTCATAAATTATCCACAATAAAATTACACCAATTGCTCAATTGGGCAAGTCCATGTACAGGCTTTTTAATAACACTTATATTTTTCACAAGACTGACCACGTGACGAGCCCGGCTGAACACCCAAGGACTGCGCCCGCGTTCTGCTTAAAGTTTTCATTCCCGCCCCGGATTGATAAAATCGAAGTTCATTTTGATACCTTAAAGTTACTCTCATATTGGGGAAAGCCCGAAGATAGATAGGATCACCAGAAACACTTATGTCAGCGGGTGAAAATATTGCAGTCGCCGTGTGGTGATGATGAATTACCTCAACGGTATAACCCGCTTGATAAACTTTGGTCGGATTAAACGTTACCCCATACGCATCATTAGTTGTCCCTACATCAGTCATAAAATATTGCCCATCACTATTTTTAACAACAAATCCCATATATTCGTATTGGCCGTTTGTTTTATTGTATTCGTTTTGAACTACAGTATCTAACGCCCTCATTGCGCCTTCTTCCGTAGCAAACGGTATACTTGTATCAACAACTGGTTCAAATTTTCCCTTTTGTGCAACCTCACCCTCCACAACCTCCAACGCCGACTTCAGCGTCGGATCTTCCACCAAATTTCCACTTGGCCCATTATCCGAAGCCAATAAGGGCTCGCCCTGTTCGTTAAAATACCCCGTAACGTTTCTACCAAACCTCCCCCCAGAAGCATCAACCACCGCATCGGCCCAGCCCAGGTCCACTTCACCAGTAGCCGAATCAACAAATGAATCAGACAAAAAGAAGGTTTGTGGAGAACCATCGTCATAAGTCAGGGTGACATCATACCCGCTTGAAGATTCGCTATACACGTCATATATCGGCATCGCCCGTTGCATATCCGGTGGCACACGACACCCCATATATCCACTCGGGTCGGTCATGTTTAGCGGATTGTTCCACACATACGAATAACGGTTCAAGCTGCCCAGTACTTCTGGCGCCTGTATGATCGGGTCGGCCTGAACAAACCTTGCCAGGTGGCTGTCGTAGATGCGCCCGTTCATGTGAATAATGTCGGCGCCATCAATCATTTCATGCCCAGTAAACCCGCGGGAGGTGATGGGCTTGGCGGCCTTGGCAAAACTGTTCAGTCCCCCTTCTTCTAACGCTGCCCAGTCGCTTGCATTTCTGCGCTTACCCCAGGGGTCGAAGGCCATGCTCTGCACCGGCAGCCCGAACTGATCAACAATATGGGTGATAGACCCGAGGTGATCACGCAGCAGGAAGTGGAGCTGCTGGTCTTGTTCGGAGGTTTCGGTAAGATCCAGCGTGTGGGTGACTTGTGCAATGCCACCTATTGTCCGCTTCCACTCAACCGCATCGCTGTAATAGATTTTTTCTGTACCTCCCAGGTACAGGGTGGTGGTGGTTTTATTACCCGCAGTGGTATCGACCCGCTTAAAGCGCTGCCTGTCCGGACCATAGCTGAATTGCACCCTTCCGGCAGAGGTGCTGATTTGGCTTATCTGGTCTGCAAGGGTGTAGCTAAAGCTACGTTTAACTTCGTTATTTTCCCTTTCATATAGCAGATTACCGTTGTTGTCCTACCGGTAGCTAACATTGCCTATCGCCGTGACAGCATGGGGGCCGGCATCGTTGGCGGCGCTAGTGTTGCCTGTTCCGTAGCTGTATTGCGCGCCCCCGGCAACGTCTGTTTTGCTGAGGATGTTGCCAATGGCATTGTAGGTAACTTCCTGAGTTCCGCTCGCATCGCCGCTTAGTGTGTAGTACCGGAGACGATTGAGGTTATCGTATTGGAACTGCTCCTTAATGTTTTGCGGCCTGTCTACGCGTTCTCCCCAGCCGGTTTCCTCCCGGTATACCACATTGCCCACTGTGCTCCAGCGCACATTCAGGTTTTGTATGGGATTGCCAACGGCTGTGCCATAGAGGTTGCTGGCCGTTATATTTTCCACCCTGCCCGTTCGCGCATTGTAGGTGGCGTTGGTGGTTATCACGCCTTCACGTAACACGGCTTGCGTTACATTACCACGGGCGTCGGTTTCCTGAATTTCATAGTAATGGCGAACGCCGTTTTTACCGGAAAATACGGAACCTAGACGGCATTAAAGCTTTAGGTTTTTTGCTATAAAAAAAGCGGCTTAATTGCCGCTTTTTTTATTTTGAATTTCCTACATTATTGTTTGTTTTTACCGACCCAAAAATCAGCATTTTTGATCCCCAACTGTTCAGGGTCAAACGAATATTTTTCTACACCACTTTTCTTCTGTTCTTCATAATCTTTCAGCGCTTTTAATGCAGGCTTGGCCATAAAAAATATAATAATAATGCCAACAATATTCAGCCAAGCCATTAATCCAACGCCAATATCACCCAGCCCCCACGCAAGATTAGCCGTCTTGATAGCGCCATAAAACGTTGCACCCATTAACAATAACTTAAGCGCAAACGTTAACCCCGGAATATGAAACACGCGGTTAACATAGGCAACGTTTGTCTCTGCAATGTAGTAGTACGCCAATATTGTGGTAAACGAGAAGAAAAATAAGGCTATAGCAACAAACGGATTGCCAACACCGGGCATCACACTCTCAATCGCCATTTGAGTAAACGCAGGGCCGTTCGCCGGTATATCCGCGCCTATATTTTGAATAAGAAGTGCGCCGTCACCGTGTACATTGTAAGCACCCGTAATAAGAATCATAAAAGCCGTAGCGGTGCAGATAAAAAGCGTATCAAAGTACACTGAAAAAGCCTGTACCAAACCCTGCTGCGCTGGGTGTTGCACTTCTGCCGCTGCAGCCGCATGTGGCCCTGTACCTTGTCCGGCCTCATTGGAGTAGACACCCCGTTTTACCCCCCACCCAATCGCGGCACCAACACCCGCCATGGGAGTAAAGGCATCTCCCAATATCATTCCTATAATACGCGGTAACTCACTTATATTTAAAAATACGACCACTAACGCAATTAAAATATAGGCAAGTGCCATAAAGGGAACAACCACCTGCGCAAAATGCGCAATGCGTTTAACTCCACCGAAAATAATAAACCCTAATGCCAACACAACAACGGTACCGCTAATAATTTGCGCTTGGCTTAACGCACCAAAACTGGTTTGAATGATATCACCTGAGCCAAAGGCCATTGCTGCCGCTTTACTAATGCTGTTCGCTTGTACGCCGGGCAATAGAAACCCACAGGCAATGATTGTCGACACCGCGAATATCCATGCGTACCATTTTTGTCCCATGGCTTTTTCGATATAAAATGCAGGGCCGCCACGATACTGGCCGCCATGCTCCTCTTTATAAATTTGGGCAAGCGTCGATTCTGCGAAAGCAGTAGCAGCCCCCAAAAACGCCACAACCCACATCCAAAAAATGGCTCCTGGGCCACCAAACCCAATAGCGGCCGCAACACCGGCGATATTACCGGTACCCACTCTCCCCGAAAGCGATACAGTTAAGGCCTGAAAAGACGAAATGCCCTGCGCCGAGCTTTTGCCCGACAGTAGTAATGCCCACATTTCAGAAAATAGTCGTACTTGCACGAAGCGCGTAAGGATGGAGTAAAACAGGCCTGCGCCTAAGCATAAATAAATTAAAGCCCGGCTCCAAATGATCGAATTAATAACGTTAACCGCTGCTTCCACAAAGCACTCCCTACAAGAATTAAGGTGTTTACCTGTCTCAAAAACGACGGGCAAAAGGATTGGGACACTATAAACGGGGATAACGGGAAAATTCAATGCCGGTGCAAGCAGAACAGAATAAAGTGAGCGGGGAGCGAATGGCTACGTACTCTTAAAAAGCAGTAGCCCAACACCTAAAACGTAGAAGAGACGTATGGAAGAGTGTCTTACACGTCGGCTGCGTTGATCACACGAACACGACGCCATCCATTTTCAAAGGCCTCATCAATTTTAACTGGGGTCCCCTTCCTTAAACGATCAACAATATTGTTATCCGTAGAAGAGTCAGTTGTTCTGCGTAGTTTGAAGCCGCTGTCTAGAGTGACTATTTCACCCACACGTCCTTTTTCGAGATAGATCCAACCGCCTTGCTCAGCGATTATTATTTCTATTTTGGCTCCCATGGTAAGCGTGCTGCCGCTCTCAGGGCTCATACTAAAGACATGCCCCACCTCAACATCAGCATTCGCTTCGCGACTAAGGCTCACCACTAACCCTAGCGCTTCTAACTGTTCCACCGCTTGCGCTTCCGTTTGACTCATAACATTGGGCACTTCAATTTTATTGGCCACGACATGCAAAGCTACATCACTAAAACGCTTAATCGATGTGTTTGCCGCAGGCGTCAGTTTAAACACAGTACCGGCTTTACCCGCGACATGCTCAATATAAATCATGTCTACGGACACAAACTGATCGCTGAGTTTAGACTCAACAATTTCGCGCGGCTGACCTATCAACGCTTCATCTAACACAACGTGAGACCAATGGTTTTGATAGGTAGTGTACCCGCCATAACCTCCACCCAGCACTATCGCTATGAGCGCAGCAACTTTGGCCAACGCCAATACCTTGTGTGGCTGAAATGAACGACGTCGTTTCTCTGCTTTGCGTGCCACGGTCTTGTCATCGAGAATAGATTCAACCAAACGCCCTATTCCCTTTTCAAAACTATCCGTAAACTCAATGCGCTGTAAACTCGCAATACGCATGGGGACATTACATTCATGCAACAACACGGGAATAATATGCTTATCGTTTTCTATCGCAAAACTCCATTCGTCTCCAACATTTGAGGACGCGACGGAAGCGTCAGACAAAATAACAACAACAACTCGACTTTTCTGAATACCCTCTTCGATTTGAACGTCCCAACGAGAACCGGTACCAATATCATCTTGGTCAATCCATACATCGATTCCGCGTCGCTCCAAAGCTTGGCGTATCCTTAAAACGTCTTCTAAATTCTTACGAGAATAACTGAGAAATACCTGCGACATATCCACCTCCTTATTGACGCAAAGAGAATAAACGGACATTCAAATATTGTCTAGCATGCTAACTGGCGCACATCATTTTTCATTCAATAGCGCTAGTTAATTCTAAACAAAGACATACCGCGTGGCCGCGCCGCCCACAAAGAATGCACACGTTAACCGTGATGCTCGGCCACATAAAAGCCTACTAAAATAGCGGCCAAAAAAAACCGGAGAAAAAGACTGCTCCGGTTTGGCGACTATTCTTGTAAATACATTAACGCGTTAAAAAGGTGTGTTCACCCTTGTTTTAATGCAGCGACGGCGTTATAACAGGCTTTACGCTTGTATTCTCGGTCAAATAGCAACGGGTAGTTAGTACGGCCAATAACAGGGAAATCATTTTTCCATGATTCTCCATCGCCAGTGCCCCAAAGCGTAATTCGCTCAATTTTGTCCCGATGCTTGAGAAATAATTTAAAAAACTCAACATATCGGTCGTTAAGTTGCTGTTCTATTGCGGCGGGCATGCCTTTCGCATAAGGGTTTAACTCATCTGAGTATTCAAAATTTGTGGATATTTCGGCACCCATAAATTCCCATGCCACAGGCAATACGTCAACATCAAACTCCGTAACATGAACACGCATACCCTCTGCCGCATAGGCCTCAATACTCGCTTCAAACTCCTTGATATCGGGAAAACCTAACCCCACATGCCCCTGCAACCCAATGCCCTGTATTGGTACGCCCCGTTTTTTAGCCTTGCGGATATAGTCCACTACAAACTCACGTTTCGCAGGGTTTTGCATATTGTAATCGTTGTAAAGTAAATGCGCTTTAGGATCCGTCTCGTGCGCAAAATTAAAGGCGTAGTCCATAAAATCTTCGCCGATAATGTTGAACCAAGGGCTCTTACGCCACCCCTTGTCTTCATCAACGGCCTCGTTAACGACATCCCAGGCATTCATTTGGCCGGCATAACGCCCTGCGAGGGTATTGATGTGGTTTTTCATCCGCGCCAACAATTCCTTTCGACTTGCGGGTTTTCCTTTGCCGTTTTCAAACACCCAGCTCGGCACCTGAGAATGCCAAACCAATACATGGCCCAGCCGATACATTTCGTGTTGTTCACCGAACGCCATAAACTTATCGGGAAGATCCCACTCCCACTGCCCCGGGGTAGGATTAACACGCTCCCATTTCATGTCGTTTTCCATCGTAATCGCGTTAAATTCTCGGCTCACCAATTTTAAGAAGTCAGGCGATCCGGCCTTGAGCTTACTTGCTCCAATCGCCGTCCCTAGATAGAAATCGTCTTTATATAAATCCTTCAACCCCGTTTCAGCCAACGCGGTAGACAACGCATTCGCTTTAATGGAGTGGAGTGCAGCGTACGCCGCCGTAGCCTGAAGAAAAAATTGTCGTCGAGAAATCGCCATGATGATTAGTATTACCTCAATTTAACGGGAAAATATTGCAAAAAGTATAGCGCAGAGAAAGGGAAGGAACAGAGAATGAGCCTGCGCAGATAGCACAGGCTGAACAATGAGCAACTAAGGCTACAGCCGCATATTTCGATTAATATTTATGAATGAATACGGCGTACCTTGAAGAACCGTTAAGATTCGGCGTCGTCTTCTGGATCGGGCGCTGCGGCTTCGATAATGGGTTTTAATTCACCCGTTTCGTGCATTTCGAGAATAATATCGCAGCCGCCAACGAGTTCGCCCTTCACCCACAACTGCGGGAATGTCGGCCAATTGGCATATTTAGGGAGGTTTTGGCGAATTTCTGGATTCGAGAGGATATCGACATAAGCAAATCGCTTACCACAAGCCATTACCGCCTGAGAGGCTTTCATCGAAAAACCACACTGCGGTGCATTCGGAGAGCCTTTCATATATAAAATGATATCGTTTGATTCAATCTGACCTTTGATGGTTTCCATGACGTCCATGGGTGTGTGACCTCTATTACATTAACCGACGAAATTAGTCAGGTATTGTACCTCAGGCTCCGAGCGGTTCCCACTGCTAATTGGCCGGCTAAGCGGCTCGTCGCATAGGCACAACCTCGACTCACTCCAGCCTATCAACGCTATTCGGTTAGTTTCTTTTTATGCTCACCATGCTTACACTCCATTAATATGGCGCAAGGCTAATCGGTTACATTAGGCCGAGTATTTCCCACTATGCTCTCACCATACGGACCCAACCCGATGAAGCGCCTTTGAACAAAAAACACGCGCAACTTATCGATTAAACCTCTCCCCTTTGTGTTGCCTTTTTGTTTAACGTGCATCTAACCCTAAACACGTAAAAATACACTGTCATCATCATTTTACAAATGGCGTGTTTGTTTATAGAATGATCGTTTACTCAGGCAGCTTTCGCTGCCTGTTTTGTTTTTGGAGAGTATCAAAATGTCGGCGTCCGCACTTATGAACACATATGGTGAAAGAACAACCACCCTCATCAAAGGAGAGGGTGCTTATTTGTGGGACAGTGAGGGCAACCGCTATTTGGACGCACTTTCTGGAATCGCTGTTTGCGGCCTCGGCTATAATCACCCAGCCGTAACCAAGGCTATTACAGAACAAGCCGAAAAATTGGTGCACTGCTCCAATCTATTCTTAATTGAGCCACAACAAGCACTTGGCCAATTATTGGTGACGCTATCCGGCATGGAAAAAGTATTTTTCTCCAACTCGGGTGCAGAAGCCAATGAAGCGGCGTTAAAAATTGCTCGTAAATTTGGCCAACAAAAAGGTATTGGGGAACCGGAAGTCATTACCGCTGAAAACAGTTTCCATGGCCGCACAATGGCGACACTATCCGCGACCGGAAACCCCAAAATCAAAGCCGGCTTCGAACCTTTAGTCAGCGGTTTTACTCACGTGGTTTATAATGATATTGATGCAATTAAGTGCGCAGCAACCGCCAACACTGTCGCGATTATGGTTGAGCCAGTTCAAGGAGAAGGCGGCGTTAATGTGCCCGCCGATGATTATTTGAATCAATTAAGAACGTTGTGTGACGATAATGACTGGCTCTTAATTTTGGATGAAATCCAAACGGGTAATGGTCGCACCGGAAAATTTTTCGCCTATCAACATAACGGTATATTGCCCGATGTTGTCACGACGGCAAAAGGACTGGGGAATGGCGTGCCCATAGGGGCCTGCATAGCAAAAGGAAAAGCGGCTGAGATTTTACAACCGGGCAATCACGGCTCTACTTTTGGTGGTAACCCTCTCGTGTGCAACGCCGCCTTAGCGGCAACACAAACTCTCGTTAACGAAAACCTTATTGAGCGCGCAGCGGCGCTCGGCATTTTCTTTTTGGAAGCATTTAACGCTAAATTAGCGTCGTCTGAAAAAGTCAAAAACATTCGCGGTAAAGGCCTCATGATAGGCATTGAACTCCATCGTGATTGCGCCGAACTCGTTGAGCTTGCCAAAGCACAGAACGTACTCTTAAACGTTACCGCCGGCAACACCATTCGCCTCTTACCTCCACTTATTATATCCAATGAGCAAGCTCAGACCATTGTAGATACAGTGGCCAAACTCATTGAAGAGTTTTAATCATTATGGCTATTCGACATTTTTTAACGTTACTCGATTTATCGTCAGACGAACTTTCTTCCATCATAGACACCGCTATTCAACAAAAAGCCGCGCTAAAAGAAGGAACTCTCTACGAACCCTTTAAAAACCAAGTGCTAGGTATGATTTTTGAAAAATCCTCTACGCGCACCCGAGTATCCTTTGAGGCGGGCATGACCCAATTCGGCGGCAGCGCTATTTTCTTATCACCACGCGATACGCAACTGGGCCGAGGAGAACCTATCGAAGACTCTGCGCGCGTGCTCTCGCGAATGGTCGATATGATTATGATTCGAACTTTCGAACACGAAAAAATAGAGCGCTTTGCTCAGTACTCTAAAGTCCCAGTTATTAATGCGCTCACCGATAGCTATCACCCTTGTCAGCTATTAGCCGATATCCAAACTTACGTTGAGCACCGTGGCAGCCCAAAAGGCAAAATTGTGACGTGGATTGGCGATGGCAATAATATGTGTCACTCGTATATAAACGCGGCGCGCCTATGCGATTTTGAACTGCGCATTGCATGCCCCGAAGGTTATGAGCCCTCCCCTGAACTCGTACAAGCAAATGCCGATCGCGTTACGATAATACAAGACCCTAAAGAGGCCGTTAAAGATGCGGACTGGGTGGTAACCGATGTGTGGGCGAGCATGGGGCAAGAAGAAGAGCAGCAAGCTCGAGAAGGTGAGTTTACGGGCTACCAAGTCAACCATGAGCTTATGTCCTTGGCCAAGTCAGATGCTGTATTCATGCATTGCTTACCGGCCCATCGCGGTGAAGAGGTTAGCCATGAACTGATGGAGGATACCTCTATTTCCGTGGTATGGGATGAAGCCGAAAACCGGTTACACGCTCAAAAAGCCCTTATGTGCTTCTTACGCGAGAACAGCCAATAGGCTGCTCTCGCAGTCATTTTTTAAAGGCCACCGTTATTCAAACTGCACCAGCTGTGCTCTACCGTCGCAAAAAGTGTAATCGAGAGAACAAACCTGGACAAAGACATGCAACGTTTGTGGAATAACATAAATAAGAGGCGCAACATCCGCGACATAACTTTCGCCTGTTTCACAGGCAACATAGAAATCTGACGTGTACTGGCAAAACTGCATGCCATCCGTATCGCACGCCAATCCTTCCCCGCAAAGTTCAGAACCCACATACGTTGCATCGTCAATTAGCGCGCTTTCACCAATATAAAATTCTACCCAATAATCGGTGTAGGCCTGTGCGTACCAATAAATTTCGAACCACCCTTCATCGATAAAGGGGTTTATCGCAAGAAACGGCATGGTCATTAGCGCTGAATCGTTGCCGTAGCTATCCACCACATCAAACGTTTCTAATAGGGGAATATCGACCGTATCGGTTATCACAATGGGAGCCGGCTCAATCGGCTCCGAAACCACAATGACGGTTTGCTCTATCACGACGGTGCTCGGCGCCTCCACTGCGGTATAAGAAACTGAGTGGGCGGCATGATCGCTACCGTAAACATCGATATGTTCACCCCCGCATGCCGATAACGCCAGCGCTACCCCACCACAAATACTGACTCTTGAAACCGTGTTCATATCCTCATCCCCTTAAAGGTAAATTCAAACGTTCTTCATTCCGTTGCCAAACAGTGTGCGCTTGCGCAGATGAACGCGTGCTGAACTCATTTTTCAGCACTTTCTGCGAGACCACTAAAGGTGACCTATCTCACAGTTGCCCAGAAAGTCGCCACACCGCTATAAGCGAATCCACCTTTAAGAGGAAAATATTATAAATTTAAGTCAACTTTATGACGGAACATTTCAAGGTAACACAGCCTTTATACCGCTTGGCATGGACGGTTAGCGCTCACTTATCCACACCTTTACACACGTGTTACCCACGGATTACCCACAGGAAAACACTCGCGTTTCAATCTTGCAAAATAGTCAAAACCGCATTATCTTGTATTGAATTCTTTCACAACCCCAACATATGGTGTTTTTAGCTAAATCAAACCCAACACGCGCTTAACGGATACTTAGCGCACACGGTTAAAATTTAGCTGATTTGAAACGCCAGCCAAGCAATGACGCGGAATGGCCCGTCAGCTAGAGCTTGGGGTAACGGTGAATTAGCAAGGAGCAGTCCGATACAACCATCGTCTCGTGGATACAGGGCGAATAACACAGGACTGCAGCGCAGTACTCAGCACACAAATTTCACACGTCGCTTAACAGTAGTTCGCCTGCGTTAAGCGACGTAGCAATGATGCAGTACTGTAGACACAGCTGAAACAATACACATTTAATTACTACAACTAACTGTTTTCCTTAAAAGGAAAGCTGGGCTTATTTTATATGCAAAGCACTGAAAACCAGATCCCTGCAACACCGCAAAGCTCTCCTGCGATCAGTACAAGTACTGCCGACACCGGCGTAAACTCAACTGCACCTGGGCAACTGCGCGTCATAAAACGAAATGGGACTCTGGTGAGTTATACCGACGATAAAATTGCCATTGCTGTTACGAAGGCATTTCTCGCCGTTGAAGGTGGTACCGCCGCGGCGTCTAGCCGAATACATGAAACCGTCGCGAACCTCACCGCGCAAATTACGGCTACATTTAAGCGACGCATGCCCTCTGGGGGCACTATCCATATTGAAGAAATTCAAGATCAAGTCGAACTCACAATGATGCGTGCCGGCGAGCACAAGGTTGCGCGCGATTACGTGCTATACCGTGCAGAACGCGCCAAATTACGTGAATCGAAAGAAATTCTATCGCAGTCAAACATTAATTATCCCGCAATCAATATCACTCTCGCTGACGGCTCTAGTGCGCCGCTGGATGTATTGCGTATTCAAACCGTTGTCACTGAAGCCTGTGCAGGCCTTAAAGGTGTCGACTCAGAAGCGATTCTGAACGAAGCCATGCGTAACCTTTATGACGGAGTTTCACTCGACGACGTCAATGTGTCATTGGTTATTTCAGCACGAACGCTCGTAGAAAAAGAACCCAATTACAGCCAAGCAACCGCCCGCTTGCTGCTCGATAAATTGCGTGCAGAAGCACTCAATTTTTTGAACATAGCACCGCAAGCAACGCTCGCCGAAATGGCCGTATTTTACCCGCAAGCGCTGTCGGCCTACATTAAACGCGGGGTTGAACTTGAGCTACTCGCGCCAGGCTTACTCGATTACGATTTAGACTTACTTGGTAAAGCCCTTATCCCTGAACGCGATGCGCAGTTCACGTACCTTGGCCTTCAAACGCTTTACGATCGCTATTTTATTCACAGCGACGACACCCGGATTGAGTTGCCACAAATATTCTTTATGCGTATTGCGATGGGCCTTGCTGAACGAGAAGATGACAAAAACGCACGTGCGGTTGAGTTTTATCGCCTACTGTCCTCCTTTGATTATATGAGCTCCACACCAACGCTATTCAACGCAGGCACCTTACGCCCACAACTTAGCTCCTGTTACCTCACTACCGTTCCCGATGACTTACATGGCATCTACGGTGCCGTTCAAGATAATGCCATGCTGTCGAAATGGGCAGGAGGTTTAGGCAACGACTGGACTCCCGTGCGAGCACTGGGATCATACATCAAAGGTACCAATGGAAAATCACAGGGTGTGGTGCCCTTTTTGAAAGTTGCCAACGACACCGCTGTAGCCGTTAACCAAGGCGGTAAGCGCAAAGGTGCCGTCTGCGCTTACTTAGAAACATGGCATTTAGATATAGAAGAATTTCTCGACCTGCGTAAAAATACCGGTGACGATCGCCGCCGAACGCACGATATGAACACGGCTAATTGGGTGCCCGATCTATTCATGAAGCGTGTTTTCGAAGACAAAGACTGGACACTGTTTACACCCTGTACCGTACCAGACCTACACGATTTATTTGGCCAGGCATTTGAAGAACGCTACAACCATTACGAGAAGGAAGCCGAAGCGGGCAACATCAAACCTTTCAAAAAAGTGCGCGCCTTAGACTTGTGGCGAAAAATGCTCGGCATGCTATTCGAAACGGGACACCCGTGGATCACCTTTAAAGACCCTTGCAATATACGCAGCCCGCAGCAACATGCCGGCGTCGTTCACTCTTCCAACCTGTGTACCGAAATCACACTCAACACAAAAGCCAATGAAGAAATCGCGGTGTGTAACTTGGGTTCCATTAACGTTGCGCAACACATAGAAGACGGCCAATTAAACCAAGAAAAACTGCAACAATCCGTTAACACCGCCGTACGTATGCTAGACAATGTCATCGATATAAATTACTACTCGGTGGAATCTGCGCGCACCTCCAATATGCGCCATCGGCCCGTCGGTTTAGGCATAATGGGCTTTCAGGATGCCCTCTACAAAATGCGCATTCCCTACAGTAGCGATGCCGCGGTGGAATTCGCCGATAGATCTATGGAAGCTGTAAGCTACTACGCCATTTCGGCCTCGAATCAGCTCGCCCAAGAACGAGGCGCCTACTCAACATTTGACGGTTCCCTGTGGAGCCAAGGCATACTCCCTATCGATTCTATTGCGCTATTAGCGAAAAACCGAGGCGAACAATTTATTGACCAAGATCGCTCGACAACCTTAGATTGGAACAGCTTGCGAGCAAAGGTTCAGAGCCAAGGCATGCGAAACTCCAATGTCATGGCCATAGCGCCCACAGCGACCATTGCCAATATTACCGGCGTATCTCAATCTATTGAGCCTACCTACCAAAATCTTTACGTAAAATCGAACCTCTCTGGTGAATTTACCGTTGTAAACCCCTACCTTGTGCACGATTTAAAAGATCGTGGCCTTTGGGATTCCGTAATGGTTAACGATCTTAAATATTATGAAGGTTCTGTACAAAAAATTGATCGTATACCCGATGATTTAAAGCTTCTTTATGCCACAGCCTTTGAAGTTGAACCCCGCTGGATAGTGGACGCCGCTAGCCGTCGTCAAAAATGGATCGACCAGGCGCAAAGCCTTAACCTTTATATCGCCGGTGCAAACGGCAAAAAACTTGATATCACCTACCGAATGGCGTGGTTCAGGGGGTTAAAAACGACCTATTACTTGCGTGCACTCGCCGCCACTACAACTGAAAAATCCACCATCGATACCAACTCGCTTAACGCGGTGTCATCTGGTTCTGCAGAACCAGCCGCAGCGGCAGCTGTACCGCAAGCTTGCTCGCTGGACGACCCTGACTGCGAAGCTTGCCAGTAACGCAGAGACCCGAATGGACCATTGGGAATGTCTGACAGGCGGGGGCTATGACCCCCGCCGCAGACTCCTTCCAATCACGCACACCCTATTAAAAAATTAAACCATTAACGAGATCATTACACATGTTAAGTTGGGACGACTACACAGACGATACCGCACCACTCACACAAACACTTAACCAGTCTGCCCTCGACTCGTTACGTACTAGCGCTAGCGACATCACCCCCGAACCATCCCCCCACAAGGACGTTGCACAAGAAACGGGCGCAGTAAACGAACCCTTGGCAACTTATAACGCCGAAAAAAATAACGCTCCTGTATCGGCGGCGCCCGAAGCACTCGCTACGGTACCAGCCACGTTTAAGCCAGAAGGCAACCCTGTAGAAAAAGCCCAACAGGCCATCGCCAACTTAGACCCTGCACCCGGTTTAGAAGAACTTGAAATGGGCGCTAATCGTATTGAAGTTGACGATAAGCGTATGATCAATTGCCGAGCAGATTTAAATCAACTTGTACCTTTTAAATATGAGTGGGCATGGCAAAAATATTTGGATGGCTGTGCAAACCATTGGATGCCTCAAGAAGTCAATATGACGGCCGACGTTGCCTTATGGAAAAGCCCTGAAGGACTGACTGACGACGAACGCACCATTATTATGCGCTCGCTTGGTTACTTTTCAACGGCTGATTCGCTCGTTGCCAATAACCTCGTCCTCGCTATCTATCGTCATATTACCAACCCAGAAGCTCGCCAATATTTATTGCGTCAAGCCTTTGAAGAGGCCATTCATACACATGCGTATCAATATTGTATTGAGTCACTCGGCATGGACGAAGGCGAAGTATTTAACATGTATCGCGAAGTACCCTCTGTAGCAAAAAAAGCAGCATGGAGTATTGCGCACACACAAGACATTGGCAAAGCTAGCTTTAACACGGGAACGCCAGAAACTGATCAAGAGTTATTGCGAAACCTCATTGGTTTTTATGTCATCACTGAAGGTATATTCTTTTACTGTGGCTTTACCCAAATACTCTCCATGGGGCGCCGCAACAAAATGACCGGTGTCGCTGAGCAGTTCCAATATATTTTGCGCGATGAATCCATGCACCTTAATTTTGGCATCGATGTTATCAACCAAATTAAACTCGAAAACCCGCACCTTTGGACCGAGAGCTTCCAGCAGGAAGTTAACCAAATGGTGCTCGAAGGTACCGAGCTGGAAATAGCTTACGCTCGCGACACCATGCCTCGAGGCGTGCTAGGTATGAACGCCGCCACAATGGAAGAGTACCTGCACTTTATTGCCAATCGCCGATTAGCGCAGCTGGGCCTGCCAGAAGCCTATACCGGCGCGCAAAATCCATTCCCATGGATGAGTGAAATAATGGATTTACGCAAAGAGAAAAATTTTTTCGAAACGCGAGTAATTGAATACCAAACAGGTGGTGCGCTGAACTGGTAATTGCGCTCTCGGCGCCCATTTAGATGGGCGCCGAGACGTTAAAAACCTCAAGACACAGAAAGCCCCTGCTCCAGCTTCACCCTTTTGCACTCTAACTCATAAGGTACCGGTCATGGCCCGACGTTCTTATTGCAATGACAATAATAAAATTGATTCAACCTCAGATGAACCGACTTCGGTCAAAGAGATAAATGCAGCAATCAGTGAACTTAATCATTCAATGTCAACGTTAAATCGTGCAATGCTGAAACTTCAGCAACACGTAACTCGACTGAACGCCGCCAACACCAACGATTCGATCTCTATCCCCAAAACATTGCATTAAGGGGAGCACCCCATGAGTTTTCAGCCACGAAGAATAATTGAACCACTCAATAACACAATGCAGGCAGCCATTGAGTTACGTGTCGGGCGAGCACACCCCCCTCAGGCCCCATCATCAACGTCGCAACACGAGATTCTCACACAAAATAACACGCGTAGCCGAGCACACAAAAATTTCGTCAACACATTGCGCATATTAGGTGCAGACTTAACCGCAAAACACCCACAACTCTCTTCCCCACCCAGCTGGTTGTTAAAGTCATGGGTAGATTTATACTTCATTCAGTTGGGTCACTCACCGCACCCGTTCGAATGCGCTTCGGTTCAGCACCTAACCCATTTTTTTAGAAAAATAGTTTTTCTAGCGGCGCCGGCCTCAACGTCTTCGGTGGGTATTCATAACGCGAAGCTTGTTCCGCTGCACGCACCTTTTTCTCTAGCCAATGCCCACGCGTTTGCGTGTATAGCGCTAGATTACTTACATTCTATTCGTCATTAATCCAGTTTCTGTAGAACAACTGGGCCCACAACGAGGAACAATTTTCCGTTGACACTCGTATCCGTCAGCAATTGTGCTCGCATATCCTATACTTGGGTCAAATCGTCGTAATAGCTCCTATCCCCCATGACAAAAGTACTCGTCGTTGACGATGTTGAAGATAATATCGTATTGCTCACATTCGAACTTGAAGACGAAGGTTTTGAAGTCGTGTCTGCGAGCAGCGGGCGCGAATGCCTGGAGTTAGTACCCAAAACCGAGCCCGATATCATTCTGCTCGATATCCGTATGCCCGGCATTAGCGGCCTCGAAACCTTAGAACAATTAAAAGCCAACGAGCTTACCCGAGAAATACCGGTCATCATGGTGTCGGCGAATACATCAGACAATAGTATTGTGCGCGCGCTAGATCTCGGCGCCCATGATTTTGTCCCCAAGCCCATTGAATACCCTGTACTGTCAGCCCGTATGCGCTCAGCCTTGCGCTTAGTGAATGCTCGCCGAGCCTTGGTAAAGGCAAACGAAGAGCTTGAACGCCTAGCCACACAAGACCCTCTAACCGATAGCTATAACCGACGACATTTCTTTACGTTATCTGAGGCGGAGTTTTCCAAGTCTTTGCGTTACGGACGACCGCTGTCGGTTTTAATGATTGATGTCGACCTCTTCAAAGCCATTAACGACACCTATGGCCATGCTGCTGGTGACCACGCCTTGCGCGTATTAACGGACTGCTGTAGAGAAGCAACCCGCGAATCCGATATTCTCGGGCGCTTGGGAGGTGAGGAATTTGCCCTCACCTGTCCCGATGCAGATCTCGAAGGCGCCTTCGCATTAGCAGAGCGCATTCGTCAAAATTGCGAACAACAAAAAATTTCTACCGAAGCGGGGGAAGCCTTTTCGATCACCCTCAGTATTGGGGTTACAACCATAGCGGAGACCGACACACGGTTTGACAACACATTACAACGTGCCGACAACTTGTTATACCAAGCAAAGGCTCTTGGGCGAAATCGCTCTGTAGCCTGCTAGCCACAAGGGTTTAAATAAAGTGCTACAGAGTCAATCGTCGCCTGCTCGCAACCACTATAGTCAATCTCCTACACGCACTAGCGAACCTTGCCACTATTGTTGGAAGGCCCAAATCAGCACAATACTCATCAACAAGGACGTACACAGGGAAGCGACAGGTGGCCAGGAACGGTCAAAGGAAGCGCACCAACCGCACTAACATGGATGTATTCACGGATGTGCAAGTGGCCAGGACGGTCAACGGAAGCGCCTTATTCACAGGAAGTGAATAAGTAGGAAGTCAGGGACGGTCAGGGAAGACGTGTAAAAAACCGAGTGCTTCAGGAAGAAGACCGGTGGGGTAGTTAACGGGACTGGACTTGAATTTTCGACAGGAAGTCGACCATTTTAAATGGTTAATTACGCGGTCACAACTTAGCAGCAATGCTCGAGTTGTGACCGCGTCTCTATTGGCGCATTTTTATTATGCCGCGCTCATTCCTTATCAATCGCGCCTAGGTGGCTCGAAGTCAATACAACACTACAGTCTATCTAAAGCAATGCGCAGTAATCCCGCTACCGATAGCGCATCAGTTATCTCTCCAGATTTCACCATACCTATGGCTTGCGAAAGCGGCATTTTATGCACGGTAATATCTTCTGTATCTTCCAACTGCTGTTTACCCTCATATAACCCCTCAGCGATGTAAACTTTTGCGATCTCATCAGTGACCGAGTTGGACTGATGAAGCGTCAGCAATTCACGCCATTCGCGCGCGCGCAAGCCCGTTTCTTCTTCCAGTTCTCGCGCTGCCGCCTGCTGCATATCCTCACCATAAGGCGCGCCCCCCTCAGGAATTTCCCATGTGTAACAATCGAGTGCATAGCGGCTTTGGCGTACCAGCCAAGTATTGTCATGTTCATCAATAGGTATAACTCCCACCGCACGATTTTTAAAATGAACAACCCCATAAATACCGGGTGTCCCACTGGGCGTTAATACCTCTTCATGTGTAACTTTTATCCAAGGGTTTTCGTACACAGGCTCAACGCTAAGTTGCTGCCAACCGCCCTCTTTTTTAACCGTCATGAACACCCCTTTACATTATCAACGTCATATTTACCCTCGAGAAAATCTCGATTAATAGCGGAGCCGCTGCGGCTCAACATCATCGGGAGGCGATTCCCCATAGTGTACGCGCCCTTCACTATCTTGCCATTTAAACAAAACTGCCGGCGGCTCTACGGCCTTCTCTGTCGGAACAATGCTGGGCTGTTCAAAAGAAGGTAAGCCCGAAGAGTATGCGCGGCCATCTACACTCGTATCATTGTCAGTCTCCAACACTCGCCCCAATAAAACCTGTACTTTTGGATGCATTAACAGGGCCGGAATATTACGCGACTCTATCAGTGATTTAACATCGGAATCCGCCAAAATCGCTTTGATCTCAGGCTGCTCTCGCAAAGTATTCATACGACGCCACGCTTGGCTCAATCGACTAGCAAGATAAATATCGGCCATTTTCAACGTCGCCTTTTCATCGCGCCGGCGCACTTCTTCTAACGCCAGTTCGCGAAACGGAGCCATTTCTGGTTGGGTAATTAGTTGTTGAAAGTGCCCACTCTCAACCAAGCCCTCAAGATTGCCCGTATGTAAATACCGCTGCACATCGCCATTAGTCACAAAAACCCGTAAAGCCTGCGATTGACCTAACGCCTCCAAACGCTGAATAACGTGTTGAGGTGAACGCACAAAGCTCTCGAAAAGCCTCGCTTGAACAATATCCATACCTAACGCCTGAGCGCCCACAAGCGACGCTTCCGCCACGAATACGCGTGCGGCTTTACTTACTGGGTCGCTCACATTGGATATATCCACCCTATTAACCTTTATCGAACCGGCAACCTCAGGCCGATTCAACACTAACGCTGTTTCCACTAACGATATCACCCACACAAAGATCAGGCCCGAAACAACACCTACCCCCATACCTAATACCGCACCAGGCCATACCCATTGCGCACGCAACCATCGCGCAAATATCACGCTGGGTAACTCCGCTACCATGACATACACTAAAAGATAGACACCCAAAAAAGCGGCGCAGTAAGCCAGTAACGGGTGCCAGCCCCGCTCAGACAGCTCCGAACTAACGAAAGGCCCCCAGCTATAACAACTAAAATAGGCAGCCGCGAGGCCCACAAGAGATAACAGGGTTAATCCGAGCCCACGTTTGTAACCTCGCCAAGCGTTATACGCAACCCATACGATAAAAAGAGGGGTAATCCATGACATAAGCGCTAAAATCTTAATGAGGGAACCTCAAATTTAATTAAAGGCTCCTTATGTGATTGAAAAGTTATTCGGCAATTGCTGATAGGGGTGCACAATTGCTATATTGCGCGCTTATCTCCCCACCCAAAAAACATCAGATTTCAGTGCCTGATATCGATTGTACGGAATTCCTTTTATGCCGCATACCGAGCAACGCAACTTGCAAACCGATTCTCTCGAAAACCTTCGTTACGACAAGGAATTTATTCATCGACATATCGGCCCTAACAAATCGCAAACCAGCGACATGCTCGCACGCCTCAATGTTGGCAGCTTAGACGAACTCATCGAAAAAACCGTGCCCGCCGCTATCCGCAGCGAACAAACAGCATCGCTCGCCAACCCGCTCAACGAACAACAAGCGTTGGCCGAATTAAAGACCATCGCCCAGCAAAACCAATTATTCAAACACTATATTGGTCTTGGCTATCACAGTACCTACGTACCCCCTGTCATCCTACGAAATGTCATGGAGAACCCCGGCTGGTATACCGCCTACACACCTTACCAACCCGAGATTGCCCAAGGTCGACTCGAAGGCCTATTAAACTTCCAACAAATGATCACCGAACTTACGGGCATGGAATTAGCCAACGCCTCTATGCTCGACGAGGCCACTGCTGCGGCCGAAGCCATGGCAATGGCCAAACGCGTTGCACGTAAAAACAAATCCGATACTTTTTTTGTAGACCAACAATGCTTACCTCAAACACTAGCCGTTTTACGTACCCGTGCAGAGCACTTTGGTTTTAACATTATTGTTGGCGACCCACGGACAGAACTCGACAATTACGAGTACTTCGGTGCATTACTGCAAAACCCCGGTGCCGACGGGGCACTACTCGATATTGCACCACTTACCGATATTATCCACAGCAAAGACGCCCTTGCGATTATAGCCGCCGACATTATGAGCCTTGTGCTACTCGACGCGCCCGGCAAACAAGGCGCCGACATTGTCGTGGGCTGCAACCAACGCTTTGGCGTCCCGATGGGGTTCGGTGGCCCACACGCGGCTTTTTTCGCCTTTCGAGAAAAATATAAGCGCTCCACTCCCGGACGCATCATTGGGGTATCCATCGACTGCCGCGGCAAACCAGCATTGCGTATGGCTATGCAAACGCGAGAGCAACATATTCGTCGAGAAAAAGCTAACTCCAATATTTGCACGTCTCAAGTACTTTTGGCCGTAATGAGTGCCTTTTACGCGATGTATCATGGCTCTGAAGGTGTTGAACGCATTGGAAAACGAATTCACCTTCTCACCAAAATATTAGCCCAAGGCTTAATATCACTGAATTATAAATTACGGTACCAGCACTATTTCGATACCCTGTGTATTGAGGTAGGCGACCAGCAAACAGCACTGTACCAGCGTGCGCTCGACGCCCAGATCAATATGCGCCTTATTGGAAAAAATGCGCTGGGCATTAGCTTAAATGAATGCACAAACGCCAACGATATCGATGCCCTGCTGGCAGTATTTGCCGGCGGCGCATCCCCCCTAGATTTCGTTAACCTTGAAAATAAAGCCGCGCAGGCCAGTACCATACCGGCCCGAATGAAGCGCAATGAAAGAGCACTGCAACATGAAATATTCGAGCAGTATCATTCGGAAACAGAAATGCTACGGTATTTAAAACGCTTGGAATCCAAAGATATTGCACTCAACCACGCAATGATTCCGCTCGGTTCCTGCACGATGAAACTTAATGCTACGGCCGAAATGATTCCCGTAACATGGCCCGAGTTTGGCGAACTACACCCCTTCGCGCCAATGGAGCAAGCACAAGGTTACGCCACGCTATTCCAACAGCTGCAAGACATGCTAAAAGCCTGTACCGGTTACGATGCCATCAGCTTGCAGCCCAATGCGGGTTCCCAAGGTGAATATGCGGGCCTTGTAGCCATTAAAAAATATTTTGAAGCCAAGGGCGAACATCAACGTAACGTGTGTTTAATTCCGCAATCCGCACACGGCACCAATCCTGCCTCTGCGCAAATGGTCTCCATGCAAGTGGTCGTCACTAAATGCGACGAGCAAGGCAATGTGGATGTTGCAGACGTAAACGCAAAGATCGAACAATTCGGTGACCGCATAGCGGCCATTATGATTACCTACCCCTCAACACATGGGGTATTTGAAGAAAACATTAAAGAAATTTGTGGCCTTATTCATGCGGTCGGCGCACAGGTATATATCGATGGGGCTAACATGAACGCCCTTGTTGGCTTAGCCGCACCGGGTGAATTCGGTGGCGACGTATCCCACTTAAACCTACATAAAACATTTTGCATTCCCCATGGCGGCGGCGGCCCTGGCATGGGCCCTATTGGTGTAAAAGAACACCTGGCCCCTTATTTGGCCAGCCACCCCTTGCAAACAATATCCGGCACAGAAATAGGCAACGGTACAATATCCGCAGCCCCTTGGGGCTCAGCCAGCATTTTACCCATTAGCTGGATGTACGTACGCATGATGGGCAATCAAGGCGTTAAGCTCGCAACCGAGTACGCCATACTTAACGCAAACTACATTGCCAACCGCCTGCAAGAACATTACCCCATTTTATATACCGGTAAAAATGGATTTGTGGCACACGAATGCCTATTAGATTTACGGCCACTAAAAGAGAGTTCGGGTATTACAGAAGAGGATATCGCCAAACGATTAATGGATTTTGGTTTTCACGCACCAACCATGTCCTTTCCCGTTGCCGGTACTTTAATGATCGAGCCCACAGAGTCTGAAAGCCAAACAGAATTAGACCGGTTCTGTGATGCCATGATCGCGATTCGGCAAGAAGTCGCACGCGTACAAAATGGTGAGCTACCACGAGACAACAACCCGTTGTGTAACGCCCCCCATACGCTCGACGACGTATTCAATCCAAACTGGGACCATCCCTACAGCCGCGAAGAAGCATCGCGGCCTTTGCCTTACTTAAAACACCACAAAGTATGGCCCAGCGTTAACCGAATCGATAACGTGTACGGCGATCGAAATCTTATTTGTTCGTGCCCTACAATAGAATCTTATTCAAGCGAGTAATATTCGCCATTAGCGGCCTAAGCGAGAGGCAAAAAATGAAATCTACGCAAACCTATTGGAATCCACTTGATACTTCACATTCGGGCCAATGGAAAGCCGTTGATGGTTCCAATGGAAATATTTTAGAGCTCACGATTGCTGAAGACCCTATTACGGGTGATTACACTCGGCTGACCCAATTCAAAAACGGTTACTCTACAGAGTGTTTTGGTGCTAAAAGCCATGATTACCCAGAAGAAATATTTATTGTATCGGGTAGGGTTTATGATCAAGCCTTTGAACAATGGCTTGAAACTGGTACCTATGCAAGCAGGCCGCCCGGCGAAGTTCATGGGCCCTTTATTGCTGATGGCGATGTCCTTATCATGGAAATGTCATTTCCTAGCCAATCGATCCACAACAACTAGCAAAACAAAGCACTACCCTACGGTTTAAAATGTTACGCCACTACACATCCATGGCAAAATGAGGCTCTCGTGCTAAGCTTAAGACATAATTATTGTTAAGCTGCGAGCATTCCGTAAGTAGCTCCGCAGCCAGCACCTTTTGGAGCATGTCTATCCACCACTCTACTGTGCTCAAACTTCCTACGCTCAACAGGCTTAGCGGTTTAGTACGTATTGCTACCTGCTTACTATCTCTGCTGGCCTATACATCATTAGCCTCAGCCCCATCTTCGGGCGTCTGCAAACATTATCGGCTTACTCACCCCGTTATCGACATCCGCCATTTTCAAGATGTTGATCGATATTTCCTCGAAATGTTACACCTTGCCATGGAGAAATCGGGAGATTCCTTCGTTATTATTCCTGAAAAACAAATCACCTTGTTTAACGAGAAACGCAGCGAGATTCACTTGCAGCTTAACCACTACAACGTGCATTGGCTGAATACATCACAAGAACGGGAGGCAAATCTTATCCCCATTCGTATTCCGTTATTTAAAGGTCTAATTGGCTGGAGATTAATGTTTATTCGACGCGATGACCAAGCACTGTTTAGTGAGGTGAATACCGCGCTAGCACTAAGAAGCTATACGGCGGGGCAAGGCCACGACTGGCCAGACAATAATATTTTACAATCCAATGAGCTGCCTTTGATAACGTCTAGCAATTGGGAAAGCTTATTTAAAATGCTCAGCAAAAAGAGAATTGATTACTTTCCACGCTCGGTGGTAGAAATTTGGCGAGAAAATGACGGGCTAACCGATAAGAGCTTAACAATAGACAAACATTTGGCCTTACACTACCCCGCCGCCTATTACTTCTTTGTAAACAAGCAGCACCCTAATTTAGCCAAGGCCATTGAACGAGGGTTAAATAGCGCCATTAAAGACGGTTCGTTCGACGAACTCTTTAGTCGCTACTTTGACCCATTAATCGCACAAGCAGCGCTGAATACCCGCACGATAATACATTTGCATAACCCGCATATCGCAGTCCCAAATCGACCCGAGTTATGGTACCAACCTGCGTTTATCGCTCGCCATTAACCCGCACTACGCAAGGCCTTTTTTCTCGGACATATGTTCAGCCAATAAGAACGCCGTTGCGTCTTCGGCATTCAGTGGCCTCGCCATTAAATACCCTTGACCAAAATCACACGCATAGCTTGCCAAAATATCCCACTGTTCTTGCGTTTCAATACCTTCAGCGACTACTCGAATATTAAGGTTATGGGCCAACGAAATCGTTGCACGAACAATTTCCTGCGCACCGCCGCTTTCGTCTTCATTATCCACTAACCCATCAACAAACTTTCGATCGATCTTAAGTACTTGTACCGGCAACTGGTCTAAATAACTGAGCGACGAATAGCCAGTACCAAAGTCATCAATGGCTAGCTCAATATCTCTGTCGCGCAGCGCCTCGAGTATCTGGTTAACGCTATCCGTATTTTCCATTAGCGCCGTCTCGGTAATCTCCAACTTCAAATGATGGCTATGCACACCCGTTTTTTCGAGAATGGCATCGATTGATTCAATAAGGTCATGTTGACCTAGTTGATGAGGAGAAAGGTTAACGGCAATACTCGGTAAACGTGTCACTGCGCTCATATTCCCCCATCGCTCTAACTGAAGACAGGCTTGCTCCAATACCCAGAGGCCGAGTTCCAAAATGAGCCCCGACTCTTCAGCCACGGGAATAAATTTGTCCGGTGGAACCATGCCTCGCGTGGGATGCTCCCAACGCAATAAAACTTCAAACCCCGTAAGGCTGCCATCTGTGAGTTCTACAATGGGCTGAAATACAATAAAGAACTGATGCTGCTGCATTGCCTTATATAAATCGGCCTCTAGCTCGGCCAATTCTAACGTTGTTTCTCGCATGGCAGAGTCGAATACCTGAAAAGTACCACGCCCATTTTCTTTTGCGCGATACATTGCAATATCTGCGTCTCTTAGAATTTGTTCAGGTTTCGTATACTGCCCTTCGCACAGCACCATGCCGATACTTACGCGAAAAAACATTTGGGTCTGATCGATGAAAAATGCGTTGTCAAACGCGACAATAATGTTCTCGGCAATTTGGATGAGACTTTCCTCAAACAAGACTTCATCCACCAATACCGTAAATTCATCACCACCCAAGCGCACCGCGTGATGGCCTTTGGGTAGTAATTCCTGTAATCGCGAAGAAGCCGCAACCAATAACAGGTCACCCAATAAGTGGCCGTGTGTATCATTCACTTTTTTAAATCGATCACCATCGAGAAAAAACAATGCGAATTTTTTGGTCTCGTCTTCACGCTCAATCAATTGCTCCAAGTGCTGCGTTAACCACTGTCTATTCGGAAGCCCCGTTAACGCATCATGGAAGGCCATGTGAAATAATTTTGCCTCAGCAATGCGCCGCTCTTCCACCTCTATCGACAATTCACCCGTTCGCTGATCGACGCGTTGCTCTAGCTCAGTATTCAATACTTTGACGTATTCACTCGCCTGTTCAAGTTCGTCTGTTTTCTCTTCTACGAGTAATTTCAGCTCTTTCTGCCGACGCGTATTGGCGCGTAATCGCCAATAACTAAAACCATACATCAACGATAATACGACAAAGAAAAATGTCGATCTCGCCCACCACGATTGCCACCATGGGGGCAATATAACAATATCAATCCCTTTTACTTCATCGCTCCACACACCGTCATTATTAGAGCCCTGAACTTGAAAAAAGTACTTACCCGGCGATAAATTAGTATACCTGGCCCTTCTTCGCTGACTGTCGGTCAACGCCCACTTATCATCTACACCAACCATCCTATAGCGGTATTGGTTTTTCATCGGCGAGATAAAGTTAAGCGCGCTAAATTCCAGCGTAAAATCCTGCTGGCCATAGGGAAGCTCGATCAAGCGAGTGAAGTTTATATGCTTTGGTAACTGCTCTATATCGCCCGGTAGCACCGGCTGCTGAAACAATTCAAAACGCGTTAAATGGACATTGGGCGGTACCTTATTTTTCGGTAAATGCTCTGGGTCGAAAACACTAACACCTTCCGCGCCGCCAAAATAAAGAATACCTTCCCGTGTTCTGAGGTGGCTGAACCGATTAAACAATCGCCCAGCTAGCCCGTCTCTATCATCAAACAGTTCAAACGTCTCCGTTTTTGGGTTAAATCGATTTAACCCATTTCGCGTGCCCAGCCATAGGTACCCCGAGGCATCTTCTTCAATCGAGGTGACAAAGTCATCAGCGAGGCCATCGGCCTTTTGGAAGGTTTTATACAATTTAGTGGCGGGCTCGTAACGAATAAAACCATTAGAGGTCGCGATCCATAAACGCTGTAATTTATCCTCATATAAATCGAAAATGCCTTCTACATAAGGGATGGCCATGGATTGAAATGTCTTTTTCTGTGGATCAAATATATCTAGGCCGCCGTGGCCCCCTATCCATACTCGCCCATCATGCGCAAACTCTATGTCATTAATTGAATAGGTACTGATGCCCGATTCCTTCCCTTCCCCTCCGGGGAAATACGGCGTAAATGTGCCGTTTACTGGGTCGAAAAGTTGCAGCCCTTTACGCCATAAGCTTAAAAACAATAAACCGTTCGAACTTCGTTCAATACGAAAAACATTATTATTGCCAATGGTCTGCGTACTATTTTTATTAGGTTCTCGACTGTATTGAGTAAATACGCCAGTATTAGGGTCCAGCCGGTTTAACCCTCCTGCCCACGTACCAATCCATAAAAACCCCTGATCGTCCTCCTCTATGGCAAGAACGGAGTTACTGCTAATACTGGTGCTATCGTTTGGGTCGTTACGAAAATGTGTAAATTCTCCTGTAATAGGGTTAAATTTATCTAACCCTCCGCCGTCAGTTGCTATCCAAATATAACCCCGACCATCTTCGTGTAGATCTAAAACATTATTCAATGCCAAACTATTGTCGGCCGTTTCGCTGTGCTGCAACGTTGCAAATTTCTCAAGGTGCTCGCTGATACGACGTATGCCAAAATGCGACACTGCAAACCACATTGATCCTTCGTCATCTTCATAGATATCCTGCACGGCACCAGGAGGGAAAGCGAACTCATCAACGGAGGAAACGGCCACTTGCGAAAAATTATCGTCGTCAGGGCGATAACGATGTACGCCCTGCTTATCGGTGCCCACCCATATTTGACCTTTTGAATCCTCAAAAATAGACCAAATGGTATTAGCCTTGAGCGATCCAGCATTTCCGTCGGCAAAATACCGTCTCACTGCCCGTGTAACAGGATCAAGCACCACAACGCCCTCCAGCGTTGCAACCCAAACTTTCCCGTCGTCAGCCTCAATTAAGTCGCGAATACTATCGATACCGGCGGCCAAGTCGGCGGGAATAATGTACTGTTCAATCGTTGTTGTTTGGGTGTTAAAGAGAAAAAGGCCAGCACTGGACGCAACCCATAAAGAATCGGGCTCCCTGCTCGGCGTTATCGCGTTAATAAATCGAGCATCTGGCGCACTGAAAAACTGATGGAGTAACACATTTGTCTCAAGGTCATAGCCGCGCAAACCAAACCCTTCGCCACCCACCCACATAATGCCTTTTTTGTCGAGATGTAACGCCCATATAGACGCTCCACCCGAAAAATCGTAATTCTCAAAAGACTCAGTTTCCGAATGGTAGCGGCTAAGCACATGGCCACCGACCCACAAATTATCAACGTCATCTACCAGTAACGTCGAAATAGAATTAGTGCCAATAGACGTTAAATCATCGTGCTGGTAGACAAAATTGCGTAATTGATAGCCATCATACCGTTTTAGGCCGTTATCCGTGCCTATCCATAAATAGCCGTCTGCGGTACGTACCACGGTGTTCGTATAATCACTGCCAAGGGTGTCATCGTCTAGGTAGAGAGGGTGTACATTGGTTTTACCTAGCGCAATACCGGCTGTCGCAGCGTTTGTGACTGCAACGAATACCAACATAATAAGAGTAGACAAAGAAATGGGATGCGGCATGTTGTGCAAATTAAGCTAGCAAGAACAGAATCTAAAGTGTAGCCCTCTATTACAGCCCTCACACGCTTATTAACCGCCACATGCACAAACGCTCCATAGCCGTCGAAGTAGGCCTCAGTGCCCTTTCACCCGGTTATGTCCGTGAATTGCAGGCATAAAAAAAGCCGCTTAAAAGCGGCTTTTTTCAACCACGCAAACACTTACTGTTTGCGTGGAATCAGGGATACATTATAAATTTTCGCTTCGCGAGCGGCATCTGCGATTGCGACATAAGAAGAGGTGGAAGCGTGCTCATGCGCCATAACAACAACACCGCCTTCGGGGTTCTCGGCACTCTTCTGTGCAATCAACGAACGAACAGAGCGAATATCAACACGACGCTGATCGATGAAAATCTCATCATTTGCGTTTATCTGTACTAATATACTCTTGCTTTCCGTCTCGGGGGGCGGCAAATTCTCAGTGTTCTCTGGTACGTTCAAGTCCAAGGATTTTTCCTTGATAAACGACGCTGTAACAATGAAGAAAATCAACATGATGAACACAACGTCCAGCATTGGGGTCAAATCGATCTCGGCTTTATCTTCTGCCGACTGTTTACGTTTTCTACGACTCACGGTTTATTCTCCAAATCGATAATGAAGATCGCGGCCTTTTTCCAAGGCGGGGATTCACTGTTATACAACAGCAAAAAGCGATTCAATGCCCAAAAGGGTGGTTTAAGCCGGTACTCGGCACAACACATGCTGCCTTGCAGCAGTCAATCCCTCTCAGCGAAGAAGCATTCTACACGAACTTTTAGCGATCTGCTCGCTCTTTGCATCCACTAACGAGGGCGCTCATTTTTTAAACGAACCCCCCAAAATAGCTATTTAGTCCGAAATGAAGGGCAGCACAAGCTGTTCAGCGCACTCTTGCAGGGGGGTTAAACGAAAACCGACTCCCATCAACCTAACACCCCGTTTTTGCCGGTGCCAACCGGACTGCATCAACCGTTGAAAGTCAGGCATTGAAAATAGATCTGCGTGCCGAGAAATAGTTGTTTCCATTGTCGTTTGCTCAAAATTATCAAACTTCAATTTTACAAATTTTTTACTCACATAATGTTTTGTTGATAGCTTGGAAAATCGCTCTTCTAAACCGGATATTAAGTCGCTTAAACATGTTGAAAGTTCGTCAACGTTACTCACGTCCTCGGGGTAGGTGCGTTCAATACTAATAGATTTACGCGTATTACTCGCATGGACGACGTTGTTATCAACACCTTTACTCAGTTCCATTAAGCGAACACCGAAACTCCCGAAGCGTTTTAATACGAACTCTGGATCCGAATGGATAATATCCTGACAATTATGCAGCCCATGCCGCGCGAGCTTCTCTGCTGTAACCTTCCCCACTCCGGGCAAAAGCGAAAGCGGTAACTGCGCCACAAAAGTTTCGACCGAATCCGGTACTACCGTAAATAGACCATCCGGCTTTCGCCAATCACTTGCAATTTTAGCCAAAAACTTCACGGGGGCAACGCCTGCAGATACCGTAATACCCAATTCTTTTGCAATACTTTTTCGTATATCTTCCGCGATGAGCGTTGCACTACCACCAAAATGATCGCTTTGCGATACGTCCAAATACGCTTCGTCTAAAGAAAGAGGCTCAACGACGTCTGAATAACGGTGAAAAACCTCTCGCATTTGGGCCGATACTTGTCGATACAGATCAAAATCTGGTTTCAGTATTTCCAAGGAGGGGCATAATCGTTTTGCGTAAGCAGAGGCCATTGCGGAACGAACGCCAAACTGTCGAGCCATGTAATTGCAGGTCGCAATGACGCCACGACGCCCTGGATCACCGCCTACCGCAATAGGAATATCCTTTAAGCGCGTATTTTTACGCATTTCTAACGCGGCAAAAAAACAATCTGCATCAATATGGATAATTTTTTTCATTGGCTTAACGTCATTCAGCAAGTTTTGCACCTAGGACTAACCGCTTGGAAGCAAACCATTACTTTGATCTGGCCGCAAAAGCCAATAAAACCCATTTAATGTGAATATTAAAAAAAACGAGCAGATTAAATTACGTCGAATGGCAAACGATCTTAATTGTTGATCAATCAACACAAACAACTGTACATAAATACACGCGTTTTTTCAATTTTTTAATTTGATTTGAGTACCCCTAAACGAGTTCGAGTTAAGCTTAATACCAACACCCCATGTTCAACGTATTTTAACGTAGATAGGAACGACTCTCGTATTCACCTAACACAGGCAATGTGAATCTCACTTACTGATGTAAAAGACATTGGTTTTGCGGCCATCAATTTCATGAATTCCAACTACCCCAGAAATATTCTTGTCATCTTCGCCGTATTATCTGACCTTTTTTGTCAGTTCCTTACAAAATAAATGCGCTATTAATCCTTTTAATTCATTCTTAAATTTATCTTTCTGACATTTTTTTATTTTTTTCGCGCCATCAAAACTGAATGTAGTCATTGATAAATTAAGTGCTGATTGTTGAATTTATTCAATATACGCAAATAAAATGCAATATTTAAAAAAAAACACTACAAAAACGCCGTAAATTGATGAAAAAACTTGAAATTTTCTTGTTATTTCGTAATGTAGTGCTACAACTTTCATAGGTACAATCAAATAAGGGTAAGGGTAATTACTATGGCCGCTAAAAAAGCAAAAAAAATTGTGGATCCAGTAGCAGCACTTGAAAAAGAACTTTCAGCTCTCAAGGCTAAATTGGAAAAAGCAAGAGAAGCAAAATTAAAGACTGTCGCAGCAGACGTTAAATCGACTACGACGAAAGCCTCAAGCTCCGCGAAGAAAGCAGCCGCTGCAAAAGCAAAAGTAGCCTCTATTCGAGGCAAAAAGAAGACCGCCGCTCAAGCTAAGCAGTTAGCCGCAGCACGAAAAGTTGCTTCGGCAGCATCCGCAACCGCGGCAACTGATAAAGCCGCCCTGTCTGCAGCAAAATCAGCGCTTTCTGAAGCTAAAACATCAGCCGCTCAGGCTAGCGCTCTCGCCAAGTCAGTAGCGAAAGAAGAAGCCGCTTATATTAAGAAAGTAACCACTGCGAACAAGGCCGCCGCCAAAAAGGCCGCTGCTGCCGATAAAATAGCGGCTAAAAAAGCGGCTGTTAAAGCAAAATCTGCCGCTAAGAAAGCCGCAATAAAAGAGAAGGCCGCAACCGCAAAAGCTGCCGCCAAATTGAAGGCCGCGACTAAAAAAGCGGCTACCGCCGAGAAAGCGAAGGCTAAGAAAGCCGCTGCAGCCGCAAAAGCAAAGGCTAAAAAAGCGGTTTCTGTAAAAAAGGCAAAAAAACCAGCAGCTAAAGCTAAGCCCGCTGCAGGAAAGCGAGGTCGCCCAGCGGTCGCTAAAAAAGCAGCACCAAAGGCAAAAGTTGCAGGTAAACGAGGTCGCCCAGCCGCGGCCAAGAAAGCAGCAACGAAAGCCGCTCCCAAGCGTCGTGGTCGTCCACCAAAAGCTTAATGGTGTGTACCTAAAAAAAGGCGCCCTATCGGCGCCTTTTTTATCTATAACGTTATTTTCGAGGCTTTATCGACAACCTTACGGGTTGCCCCTCTCCCACCTCACATTGTGACCGGTACTTCAACTTTTCGCCCGAAATCCCCTTTGCATCAAATTCAGTAATGAAAATTGCGGTTTTCTCATCGAAATACACAGGCTCGGTATCATGAGCTGTTTGCAGTGTGAGATTAATCATAAATTCTGTTTTCCTATTAAACTCCTCCTCACACGCTATCCTAAACCCTTGCTTTATTTGTTCAGATATTCGTCTTTTTTCCTCTAATTCTTGTTCTGTCGGCTCGGTATTTTCGCGAACAATGGTGGTTAGCGTTTTCTTTGTTAGGCCATCAACCATTTCGTTGTAACTCAATCCATCTGGCCTGCGGCACAATATGCGATAAATAGGGCGCTCTGGCTTACTTTGCTCTCTATCCAAGGTTCCTCGCAATACTTCCGTACAAACCTCCAGCTTTTCGGCCGCCAATGCCGACTCTTTTAAGTCGAGGTAGTAGGGGTGATATTTTACGGGCAACCATAAACGAGATTCATCTAAAGACGATGCGTTAATGCTTAGTGCGAACAAGAATAGTAGCGCATAGCTACTCAATATTTTTCGGGTCACCCATTGCCATCGCATTAAAGATATAACCAAACAAAACCAATAATTTATCTTCATCACTTTCATCAAACTGTACGCCAAATTGATACGTATCCGCCGTTTGGTCAACCTTACTCCGAATAACAGCTTGAATACCGAGTGTTCTCTTAATACCTGCAACATCAAACTTACCTTTTATTTCAATCATATCCCCCATAGTGCCAATATTTTCACTAACGCTAACCATGGCTCCTCCAATACTAATATCGGTGATTCGTCCAGGCTCGGAGCGAATGCTTTTTTGTGCGGGATTACTAATGAGTATAGGCAGCGCCACATCAACTCTCGAAGCATTACGGACCAACTTAAATTGTATTGCTCGAGGGAAATCAAGATAAACGAGATAAATTGGGATATCGGCAATATGCAATACAACCGTAGGAAACAAGGCAACGCCATTAGAGCTCATGACCCTTATCACTACTTTGTGGCCTTCCTTTAGTGGCGGAAAATGGCCCGAATCCGGTACCGTTACTATCACGGCTTCGCCAGGAAGGCACCCTACAAGTACGCAGTCAAAACGGTCGCTCGACTTACCCGGGTTGGGGTGTATCTGGATGACTTGACCCATTTTAAGGTTGAGCTGCTCAAACGAAAGTAATTGCTTGTCAGACATAGTATTCAGGGCACTTCTATCGATTATTCAACAGCCAGGACGGTGGGCGTCAATGGCAAGAGTTATTAGAATAGTTGATCCGATAGGAGCTTGCAGCGATCTGAGGTTGTGAGCGCTAAAGAGAGAGGAGTTGAAACCGCTGATAAAAAGTATCAGCGGTGAAATAAGGCCGCCTAGCTGCCCAGAGCAACTAGTGTTGTGTAATCAATATTTTCGCGGGGCGTTATAGATAAGCGATCAAATTCAAAATTCCAATCGACGAGTAATCGAGCTAGGGCGCGCGCCTGTTCATCAAGGCTTTTCAATTCATCGATGGTATCTTTTTTGCCTGAATAAAGTTTAACCTTCCGATGGTTCGATGCGAAAGAGTGGTCTGGGTAAGACATGCGATAGACCTCTAACTTCCAACGTAAGTTATGCACCATATTTCGATAGTATTCTAATTTGGTCGCGAGGGTAATTTTGTGGATATCGGCCAGATCACCAAACACTTGGAAATCCGTTCCAAAAACCAACACAGACTTGCAATGAGGGTCGGCCACTACTGTCGCAGTGCGCTCATGGTCGATCAATACGGCCAAGTCACCAAACACTTCGCCGGGAGTAATGTAATTAACGACCTTACGCTCCGTTTCTCCACTTCCAACAACGACCGCCAGTTGACCCCGCAAAAGAAAGTATAGCCACTGGTCATTTTGGCCTTGCTCAAGTAACACCTCCCCTGGTCGATACTCGATGATACGTGAATAACTCATCAACACGTCATATTGCCACTGGTCTCGCTGCTTTACGCCTTTATAGAAAGGAATAGAGGATAGAAGCTTATCCAATGAATCTTGTTGATAGTGATGTAGGGGGTGTACTTCCATAACAAAAAACGCCTTATTATCGGTTCAAACTGAGCGGGTGCGATTGTTGATAAAAAAGTAATGATTTTCCGTGTTACAAGTCCATTTATAGCAGAAATGTTTAATTGATTTCTCTGGCCACAACTCGCATCACACTCATACGAGACCCCATTGCTCCGAACCAACCGTCACTTGCTATTACGACTCCCATTGATCTAACTCGGAAGCATTGTCATTCCTAGGGTTGAGTTAGTCTGAAAATTGTGTAGAGTGGTACTTTAGTTACAGGGATAGAGGGGAGGCTATTCTCCAACTTCAGTGCATTCATTAGAGCCACTATTGCGCTACTAATAAGTATTCTGAGGCTGTGTATCTTCCGCCCCCCCTCCTGAAAACGGCACACTAAATACAATAATACGGTAAGTACCGCCTCATCTTACGGGACTCATATGTGCAATTTTAAACACTTGAAACAAACCGGCTACCTAATCGCTGCTCTTCTCTTACAGATATTGTGTAGCCATGCGATAGCCAACACCGCGCTAAATGGCCTTTCAATTCACTCTCAACTCGGAAAAGAGCAGTTTATCGCTGGGCTCTCCGTAACCACCCTTTCCTCAAGTTCTCGTGCCATATTGCTTTCAAGTGAAGAAAAGCAGATTCAGGTACGAGTATTAACCGATAGGATATCAGCGCGAAGCTTTAAACGCATGTGGATTGAAGGCATGGCTATTAATGCAAGCTCATCAGAATTGACGCAGCATGCACAGCAGATGGCCGACTTCAGTAACTTGCTTAAAATAAAGTTAATCGCTGGTGATATTTTCACCATCGAACGCAGCTCCGATAACGTTACAGTGCTATTAAATGGTATTAAACTAGGCGAAATTCCCGACGTTACTTTTTTCGATTTATTGTTGCGCACTTGGATAGGCCCCGTTCCACTTTCATCTGATTTTCGCGACAACCTGCTCGCTGAAGGTAGTATCGATGAAGGGCTCCGCTCTCGATTCGATAGCATCACTCCAACTGACGAACGTGTTGCCCTTGTTCAGCAAAGCCTACGTAATATTAAAAAGCGCATTCCCCTAATCGCCAGTACGGTACCAGCTGTTAGCGCCAGCACTGCTCCTGCTATTGCTGCTCCGCCCCAAATAGTTGCCCCCGCCCCAACGATTCCCGAAATTCCCGAGCCGGCGGCACCTGTAGACGTTGTTACGGCGGTAGAACCCACTGCGGCACCAGAGGAGGAGGCTCCACAATTGGCGCTTTTGGATGCAGACTTAATGGATGAAGAGGAAGAAGACCTGGACTTTACAGCCGAAAGCCTATTGTCACAGCAGCTTTACATTGCCAGCTTAAAAAGATGGTCTAATAACTATTTATCTTACCCAAAACGCGCGCTTGAACGCTCCTGGCAGGGTAACGTTCGCTTGAGTATTACCGTAGACCGAGGCGGAAAGGTTAATAGCGTTGAGATTATCGAAGAGGCAAAACATCCTACCTTGACCAAGGCGGCTGTAAAAGCAGCCAAAAAAGCAAGTCCATTTCCCCCCATGCCTGACTCAATATCGGGTAATGATTTCACCTTTACCTTGCCCGTCGTCTTTAGGCTCACAAATTAATCTGTAAGCCTTGCACACAAAAAAGCCGCTTAAGCGTATTAAGCGGCTTTTTTGTGTGCAAGGTAATTTTTTAACGCACAACGCTATAGAGTATTCTAATCTCTGCAATACTAAGCGTTATCGTCTAGCGGCTAATTTCTCAAGCCGTTCCAATACCACACGCTCTATATCCGCCACTTCTAATTCCGATAGCCTTGGCAAGTAACTTAAGTTAATCATATGCAGATGTAAACACGGTGTCTCGGCGTTTAGCTCCCTCAAATCGCCCTTAACCAAAACGGGCAAAAAAGGTTTCCCCGCAGGCCGTTTTTGATTTATTAGTTTCAAGCCAATCTCAAGAGGAACAGCCCTACCTTTTTTATTTGCCGTTTTTAACGGCAATATAATATTGAGGCGATTAGACTTACCATCAGTGTCAGCGGGAACAATAAATAGGCCTGTCGGCCGGACCGCGCCCTCGATAATACCTTGTAAAGTATCGTGATGCGCATAGGGGTTAGGAAGAATAACTAATTTACGATTCTCTTCTTTTGGGAAAAAAATATTATAGTTAGTATACAACTGTTCTACTGAACCAGAATAAACACACAGATGATTTTCAAAGCCCATAACAAACTCTTGAGCTATCTGACGCCGCTTAAAAACGTCTAAATCCCAAACAAGGTCTTTATTCTCCATACATACGTAGCTCTTCGTGGACCATACTTTCGAGCGTTAATTAACCACTTTAACTAACACTCTAGAATCTAAGTTTGTTGGTGGTCGATGTTATCACCGTTATAGGGTAGTCTTAAAGTCAGATTAGACGTTCTACAGACTCTATTGACGAGAATTGCGACCTGTTCGTAATCAAACATTATCGACCGGCCGAGCAATCCTATTAACTATGCAGTTTCTAACCAATTTTCATCAGCTGGGCGATAAATTCTCCTCTCCTGTAACGCCTCGAGGACTCACCAATCCGAGCTTTGTCATTACAAACCTTGAGTTATCAAGCACCCTTAGCCTCAAAAAAGAATGGCAACAACAAGCCGAGTATTTGCAACTTTTCAGTGGTAATCATCTCTCTACGAGCGCGTCACCTTTAGCAATGGTTTACGCCGGTCACCAGTTTGGCGGCTACTCTTCGCAGTTAGGCGATGGCAGAGGTGTTTTGCTAGGAGAAGTCAGTACACCTATAGGGCTTAGAGATATTCACCTAAAGGGCGCTGGAACAACACCATTCTCACGCTTTGGCGACGGCTACGCGGTACTACGATCGTGCATACGAGAGTACCTTGCCAGCGGCGCCATGAAATCACTTAATATTCCAACGACAGAAGCCTTATGTATTGTGCGTGGTGATAACCCCGTGCAACGGGAAATTATTGAGCCCGCGGCCATTCTTACGCGTGTGGCAAAGAGCCATATTCGTTTTGGCCACTTTGAATATTTTCATTACACGCAACAATTTGAACAGGTTAAAACGCTAGCCGATTATTGTGTTAATCACTACC